>CAZQFI010000029.1:0-4468 GCA_964592545.1 uncultured Geobacteraceae bacterium | reverse complement strand
GCTCCTGAAGTTTGAGATTGACTCTGGTTCTCATCAGGTCGCTTGCTCGTTCCACCCGTTTTGATAAATCTTCCATCCAGCGCTGTGCCGATTCACAGGTACGCAATGCCGGGTTCAGCCGTCGGTTGATAAACTCCCCGATCGAGAGGTGCTCATCAATTTTAACCTCATTGATCCGCTCCAAGCGATCTTTGACCAGTTGGTGATAGGCACGGGTTGCCGAAAAACGGTTGGTCGTCTCTGCCCGGTAGGTTTCGAGCTGCGCTTCAATTTTTGTCAGTTTTTCGAGAATATCCCACTCGGCACTGCTGCTGTCGAGCGCAGAGACAACGGTGAGAATATCGGCCAGCTGCTGGTCCATGTCACGCAGTTGCGGAGTAATCCGGCGGGCAATCGGCAGCGACAGTAGAGAGAATAGCCGGTAAGTCTCCATATCCATCAGCCGGCGGGTCAGCCGCCCGGTCTGAAGGTGATTCATCCCCCGGTCGCAGATCATGATACGGCCGTAACCGTCACCGTGCAGCTTGAATGCCGTGTAGATATGGGCTTTTTTTGAATATGTGCCACTTAGCATGATCGGGTGCCCCTCAAAATAGTGGGCGAGGGAGTGGCTGCTGTAATCAAGTTGCTGATTGTCAATGATGATATGAAATGCTGCGATCATCTGTCCGGGGAGCTGCCTGACCCAATCGGCCGGGAGCAGATCGATCGCCGTGTATTGGAAAGGGTCTCCTTTGGGCGGTGCCGGCTGCATAACTGTCAGGGAATAAAACTCGACATGGCGTTCCCAGTTGATGACAAAATCACCAAAGTTCTGGTGAAAGGTTACGATCTCCTGTTGTGGAGGGCTCACCTCGTAGCGTTTGCAGAGCTCACACAGGAGCTGATAGGAGCGTGTCAACTCCTCGGGGGTACCGAATGCCGCAAGATGGGTGATCTGTTGTGGCGACTCCAGCGGGTAGAACGGGCGGACGTGAAGCTCGTTGTAGAGGGTGTCACGCAGAGGGTGAAGTGTATATTCAATGCGGCTGCATTTGGTCATGTTTTAGTACTTTCCCGACAGCAGTAATTCAGGGTGATCCATTGATCGATCAGTGTTTCAGTTGCGTTCCATTTTTTCAGGAAAAGGTTTTATTCTCCTGTTCCTGGACGCGGATAAATGTTGTCCGTTTGGTCAGTTCTTTAAGGGCCGAAGCACCAACGTAAGTGCAGCTCGAACGCACCCCACCCAAAATATCCTTGACCGTTTCGGCAACCGGACCACGGTAGGGAACCTCAACCGTTTTTCCCTCTGAGGCGCGATAGTCGGCAACGCCACCGGCATGTTGCTTCATCGCTGTATCAGAACTCATGCCGTAGAATTGCTTGAATTTTTTGCCGTCTACTTCGATCAGTTTTCCGCCGCTCTCATCGTGGCCGGCAAACATCCCGCCAAGCATAACAAAGTCGGCGCCACCGCCAAATGCTTTGGAGACATCTCCGGCACTGACACACCCGCCGTCAGAGATAATTCGTCCACCGAGTCCGTGAGCAGCATCGGCACATTCGATGACCGCAGAAAGCTGCGGGTAACCAACCCCGGTCTTGACACGGGTGGTACAGACCGATCCCGGCCCGATGCCAACCTTGACAATATCAGCACCCGACAGGATCAGCTCTTCGACCATTTCGCCGGTGACAACATTTCCGGCAACAATGGTTTTATCGGGGAACTGCTCCCGGCACTGTTTGACGAATTCGACGAACGATTCGGCGTAACCATTGGCAACGTCGATGCAGATAAATGCAAGTTTTGGGTGTGTCGTTATCACTTTAACCAACTGTTCAAAATCGTTTTCCGAGGTTCCGGTACTGACCATGATCCGTTCGTAGATCGTATCGTCCTGTCGATCAAGAAATTGTCCCCACTCTTCCAGTGAGTAATGTTTGTGGATGGCTGTCAGCAGCTTGAATTCGGCAATTGCTTCCGCTAATTCAAAGGTTCCGACGGTATCCATGTTCGCCGCGACAACGGGAATACCGCTCCATTTACGCTTACTGTGAAGAAAAGTGAAAGTCTGTTCCAGATTGACCTGTGAACGACTTTTTAATGTGGAACGTTTTGGCCGGATGAGGACATCCTTGAAACCGAGTTTGAGGTCAGATTCTATACGCATCGTCTCGCCTTATTCTGTTGATATTTATGTTTCGATGATCAGAGCAACTGTGACAGAAATTACTCTCAAAATACTCCAAATTGAAGCTCAGGGAAAGGGATTGATTAACTTTAACTCAGTTGACCGCCAAACTCTCTCGGTGCTAAAATTTCGCCGGTCTGATAACGGGTCTTAAGTCGGCTTGATGCAATTTGTTTCCCGTCCGATAAACTGTTCAGCGCTATTTCCGTATTTCCGATACCCTCTAATCTTCTGGAATTTATAGTAGTTATGGAACACTCCAATTTTGTCCATCTTCATCTGCACAGTCAGTACAGTCTTCTTGATGGTGCTATTAAACTTGATGAACTGGTTGCACGGGCTAAAGATTTCAAAATGCCGGCCATTGCTGTCACCGATCATGGCAACATGTTCGGCGCGATCGAGTTTTACAGCAAGGCAATGGCTGCCGGGATCAAGCCAATCGTTGGCTGTGAAGTCTACGTTGCCCCCGGTTCCCGCTTCACCAAGGGGAATGCGCGTGGATCATCCGAGGCGTCATATCATCTGGTTCTGCTGTGTATGAATCTGACCGGTTACAAAAACATCTGCCACCTGATCTCAGCCGCTTATCGTGAGGGCTTCTACTATAAACCGCGGATCGATTGGGAGCTTCTGAGTCAGTATAATGAAGGTTTGATTGCTCTGTCTGCCTGTCTCGGTGGGGAACTGCCGACGTTGGTCAACCTTAACCTGAAAGATGAGGCGCTGGAACGTGCCCGGCAGATGTCACAGATTTTTGACGATCACCGTTTTTATCTGGAGTTGCAGGAAAATTATCTGCCTGAACAGGCAAAAGCCAATGCCGGATTGATCGAAATCTCGAGGGAACTCGATTTGCCGCTGGTCGCATCCAACGATTGTCACTACCTGACTCGTGAAGATGCTTTTGCTCACGAAGTGCTGTTGTGTATTCAGACCGGCAAGACAATGGACGACCCCAACCGGATGCGCTTTCCCAATGACGAATTTTATGTCAAGTCGCCCGAAGAGATGATCAAGCTGTTTCCCGATCAGCCCGATGCCATCACCAATACGGTGCAGATTGCTGAACGCTGTAATCTGGTTCTCGATTTTAAGACCTATCATTTTCCTCAGTATGAGAAGCCGGCCGACAAATCGCTCGACGACATCCTTGGCGAAAACAGTCGGGCCGGATTGGAAGAACGGCTCAAGGAAATCGGGCGGATTCGTGAGCTGAGTGAAGACGACCTCAAAGGATATTACGATCGCCTGGAAGAGGAACTCGACTGCATCAAAGAGATGGGGTTTCCGGGGTATTTCCTCATCGTGGCCGATTTTATCAACTGGGGGAAAGATCACGACATTCCGGTCGGACCGGGGCGGGGGTCGGCAGCGGGCAGTCTGGTTGCCTACGCGATCCGGATTACCGATATCGATCCGATGCCCTACAATCTGCTGTTTGAGCGGTTCCTCAACCCCGAACGGATTTCCATGCCCGATATTGACGTCGATTTCTGTATCTACGGACGTGAGCGGGTTATCGAATATGTTCGGGAGAAGTACGGTTCCGAGAATGTCGCCCAGATTATTACCTTTGGGACGATGCTGGCGAAAGGGGCATTGCGTGACGTTGGCCGGGCACTGAATATTCCTTACGGCGAGGTCGATAAAATTGCCAAGCTGGTGCCGAATGTTCTGGGGATCACCCTCAAACAGGCCATTGAACAGGAACCCCAGTTAAAAGCACTGATCGAAAAAGACCCGAAAATCAAGGAGCTGGTGAAGATCTCTCTTGCCCTTGAAGGGTTGACCCGTCATGCATCGACCCATGCCGCCGGGGTTGTTGTGACACCGACACCACTCTCCGAATTTTTGCCCCTCTATGTCGACCCCAAGTCGGGTGGTCAGGTCACCCAGTATCCGATGAGTTACGTCGAAAAAATCGGTCTGGTCAAATTCGACTTCCTCGGGTTGAAAACCCTGACGGTCATCGAAAATGCGGTACGGTTGATTCGTGAAGGGCGTGACACCGATTTTGATCTGAAACTGATCCCCGACGATGACAAAAAAACTTTTGAGCTCTTGTCCCGTGGTGAGACAACGGGGGTCTTTCAGCTTGAGTCGAGTGGGATGAAGGAATATCTGGTCAAACTGAAGCCCAACTGTTTTGAAGATCTGATTGCGATGGTGGCTTTATACCGCCCTGGTCCCCTTGGGTCAGGGATGGTCGATTCATTCATTAAACGAAAACACGGCACCGAACAGTTTAAGTACGATTTCCCGCAACTCGAGCCGATTCTGAAAGATAC
>CAZQFI010000028.1:0-4776 GCA_964592545.1 uncultured Geobacteraceae bacterium | reverse complement strand
AGCACAGAAAAACCGGATCATCCAAAGCTGGAAGCGGTAGAAATCATTTGTCCGAAGTGCCGTTATACTGAGATAATCTACCTTCCCATAACCGATTTGCCCCTTTGCCCGGAATGTAACACTCAGATGATGATCTCTGAGTTGCTGGATGAAGGAAAATCTTACTAGAAACAAGTTATTAACCTGCCGGTAACAAATCGGCTTTATTTTCCATCAATTAATTTTCAACAGGAGGAAAAAAGATGAAACGTATGAAACTGGTTCTTGTTTGCCTATTGGCTCTTTGCATCGTGCTACCCGGGGTTGTCAGCGCTGACACCATTGACGACATTCAGAAGCGTGGCAAATTACTGGTTGGGATGGAGCCGGGCTACATGCCGTTTGAAATGACCAACAAAAAAGGTGAAATCATCGGTTTTGATGTCGATATGGCAAAAGGCATTGCCAAGGCAATGGGTGTTGAGCTCGAGCTGGTGAATACCGCTTGGGATGGAATTATTCCTGCCCTGCTAACCAAAAAGTATGACATGATCATGAGCGGGATGACTGTCACTCAGGAAAGAAACCTGAAAGTCAACTTTGCCAACCCCTACATTGTTATTGGCCAGACAATCCTGATCAGAAAAGAGATTGCTGACGAAGTTCAGTACTACAGAGATCTGAACAACAAGAAATTCAAAG
Source organism: uncultured Geobacteraceae bacterium (assembly GCA_964592545.1). Taxonomy (GTDB): domain Bacteria; phylum Desulfobacterota; class Desulfuromonadia; order Desulfuromonadales; family Geopsychrobacteraceae; genus Desulfuromusa. The sequence continues at coordinate 4,095 of CAZQFI010000028.1, read as the reverse complement.
TTGGTTCCAAACTTGGAACAACGGGTGAAAAAGCAACCAAACGCCTGATTCCAAACTGTACCTACATCTCCTTCGATACCGAAGCAGAAGGCATCACAGACCTGGTTAACGGTAAAATTGATGCGTTCGTCTATGACCTCCCCTACATGGAAATTGCCTACAAGCAAAAAAGTGAAGGCAAACTGGTTTATCTCAACAAACCATTCACTTATGAGCCTCTGGGCTGGGCTGTTCGCCGCGGCAACCACGACTTCCTGAACTGGTTGAACAACTACATGGCACAGATCAGAAGCGATGGTACCTACGACAAGATCTACGCCAAGTGGATCCAAAGCGATGCATGGTTGAAGCAGATCCAGAAGTAAAATGAATAAAAAAGCGGAGAGCACAGCTTAGATTGTACTCTCCGCTTTTTTGCGCTTAAAAAATGGGATCTATCACTTAACGTGTTTGTAGGAAAGCTGACATTAAAGCAGACTTGCGGTCATGGAATGAACCAGTAAGGCTTGAATATGAATAAAAAAAACTGGCTATGGAGACTTTTAACGGTATTGATCCTCCTGGGAATTGTCGCCGGGCTTTGGTATGCGACAGAACGTATCGATTACACCTGGCGCTGGAATCGCATCCCGCAATATTTTGCCTACCATAGTGAAGATGTCAAGACAGCAACGGCTGATGGTACAATCATTAAACTTGATAAAAAAGGGAAGCTGACCACCGTCGTTGTCAAAAATGACAATGGTGAGACCAGCACCTATGAAGTGGATACAGAGACAGCCAATCTTTCGGTTGATGAATATCTGATGGAGGGTGACAAGGTTGGTTCGACCCGTGAGTGGAAGACCGGTCCCCTGGCGCATGGACTATGGGTCACACTGTGGATTTCGGCTGTGGCCAGTGTTATCGGGCTTATTATCGGAGTTATCACGGGATTATGCAGGGTTTCTCAAAATTTGACGTTACGTCAGCTATCGATTACCTATATTGAAATTATCCGTGGAACCCCACTGTTGGTTCAGCTGTTCATCTTCTACTTCTTCCTCGGCACCGTTCTCAATATCGGTCGGTTGCCATCGGGAATTTTTGCCCTGGGAATTTTTGCCGGTGCGTATGTTGCCGAAATTATCCGGGCCGGTATTCAGTCGATCCCCAAAGGTCAGATGGAAGCGGCCCGATCTCTCGGGATGAATGTGCCACAGGCGATGGTTTACATCATCCTGCCGCAGGCATTTAAACGGACACTCCCGCCACTGGCCGGTCAGTTTATCAGCCTTATCAAGGACTCCTCGCTGGTTTCAGTTATTGCGATTACCGACCTGACGAAAAGTGGTCGTGAAGTTATCACCTCAACTTTCGCTGTTTTTGAAATCTGGTTTGTGGTTGCGTTTCTCTATCTGATACTAACATTCACATTGTCGCAAGTGGTTGCCTGGGTTGAGCGGAGGCTAGCAGTCAGTGATTAAAACAGTCGATTTAGAAAAAGTATTTTATGGTCGCGGTCAGGAAGTTCGTGCTGTTGATGGCATCACAACCCACATTAAACCCGGTGAAGTTGTTGTTGTTATCGGCCCATCAGGTTCAGGAAAATCGACCTATTTGCGGTGTTTGAATGGTCTGGAAGCCCTCACCGGCGGCCATGTCCATATCGATGGCATCGATCTCGCCAACAAGAAGACCGACCTGAACAAGGTCCGTCGTGAAGTCGGGATGGTTTTCCAGCAGTTCAACCTGTTTCCTCATAAAACGGTTCTCGAAAATCTGGTTCTGGCCCAGATGAAGGTGCGCAAGCGCAGCCGTAAAGAGGCCGAAGAAAAAGGCCGGGCATTACTGAAAAAAGTCGGTATTGCTGAAAAGGAGAATGTTTTCCCTTCCCACCTGTCGGGTGGTCAGCAACAACGGGTCGCTATCGCAAGAGCATTGGCCATGGATCCGAAAGTTATGCTCTTTGATGAACCAACCAGTGCTCTCGATCCCGAAATGGTTGGAGAGGTCCTTGAGGTCATGAAGCAACTGGCGCGGGAGGGAATGACGATGGTAGTCGTTACTCACGAGATGGGATTTGCCCGTGAAGTTGCCGATCGTGTTCTGTTTATGGATTATGGTAAACTGGTCGAAGAAGGGACACCGGAGCACTTCTTCACTGAACCAAAAGAAGAACGTGCCAAGCTTTTCCTCCGTCAGGTGTTGTAAAACATTATACTTTCATGTTTCAAGAGCGCCTGAATCAGGCGCTCTTTTTTTTGGTCACTCATGAATCAACAGCAACAACTTTCAGTTCAGACGATTCTTCGTTCCGGAACCGCAACGGCCTGGCCTATCTGTCTTGGTTATCTTCCAATCGGCCTGGCATTGGGTGTTCTGGCACAGCAATCGGGAATTCCGTGGTGGGCCGTGGCTCTGATGTCGATTCTGGTGTTTGCCGGAAGTGCCCAGTTTATCTGTGTTGCAATGCTGACAGCAGGTGCATCAATCCCGGCAATTATCTTTACAACACTCGTTGTCAATCTCAGGCATACACTGATGAGCTCGGCTCTTGCCATTTATTTACGTGGCGTTGAACGCAAATTTCTCGCTGTGTTTGCCTATGGTGTGACTGACGAAAGTTTTGCCGTCAACATGGCAAAGTTTCGTGATGAAAACTGGAACCGCTGGCAGGCTCTGACAGTCAACCATACCGCCAACCTTGTCTGGATTTTAGCCACGGTTACGGGATCTCTGATTGGTCAACTGGTTCCGCAGGGGGCGTTCGGGATCGATTATGCTCTTACCGGGATGTTCATCTGTCTGCTGGTTTATCAATTCCAGGGCCGAATCTACATTATAACCGGGCTTATCGCTGCCGCGATATCGGTCAGCTGGTATCTGTTGATCCCGGGGGACTCCTATATTGTTGGTGCGTCTATTTGTGCTGCGACTGCCGGATATGTTCTGCAATGTCGTTATCGGAGGGGAAAATGACGTTTGCCGACTATCTGCTGCTGTTTGGCGGGATGGGACTGGTCACGTATCTCCCGCGGGCCGTCCCCTTGCTCTATCTGGCCCACAAGCAATTGCCCCAATGGCTGATCGACTGGTTGGGTCTGATCCCGGTTGCAGTTCTCAGTGCCCTGCTCGCTCCGGCATTATTTACCGATAAGATCACTCGAACGTTTGAACTCGGTAAGCCCGAATTTCTGGTCGCAATTCCAACATTGCTTTTTGCATTAAAAACCCGTAGCCTCGGCGGCACAGTGCTGGTCGGGATGTTTCTTTACTGGCTGGGACAATCTTTCATATTTTAAAAACTGGAGAACAAATGACATTGACAGGAAAACAGGCGCGTTATTTACGTGGTCTCGGCCACCATTTAAAACCGGTTGTTATGGTTGGCAAGGACGAGGTCACAGAAGCAATCATCGCTGCAGCTGAAGAAGCACTCAATGCTCACGAGCTGATCAAGGTAAAATTGCAGGAAGGGTGTCTCGGAGATCGTAAAGATATTGCGGCAGAGCTTGCGGAAGCGACCGGCGCCAGTGTTGCTCAGATTCTCGGGAAAAATTTCCTCCTCTATCGTGAGTCTGAAGACAAAAAAATTAAACTTCCCGCAGCGAAGTAAAGCTCATGTTTCAGTTTGATTTGACTCAGGAACCCCTGACCAGTCGTGAGTTAAAAGAAGAGCAAGACAAGGTTAAAGCTAAACGTAAAGAACTGATTAAATACTCCTGTATTTCCGATGTTTTTCATGCATTTATCTTTATCGCTATTTATTTTGCGCAACTGCTGTCGGGTTACGCAATTATGGCGGCAGTGGGACTGAGTACCGTCTGTGCCATCATTCTGGCGACAGCAACCAGGAACACATTGAATCGGGGGGATGTTTTCTCTGCAGCAACCATCGCTACGGCAACAGCGGTTGCGGTTGTTTTTATTCTGCACTTGACGATGCATCAACCGCTGACAGGCAGCGTTCTGGCAGGCCTTCTGGCGGGCTCGATTGTGATTGTCGGGGCGACCCTCGGGCGAAAAATCAAACAAGTGATGACACTTGCCGAAGATTTGAAGCCCGTCACGGACGATCCCCTGGCACAACGCGAAATCAACGAACTGTGCCGA
>CAZQFI010000027.1:0-4360 GCA_964592545.1 uncultured Geobacteraceae bacterium | reverse complement strand
GCCACAACAAAAATGTCGATGCTGTATTATGCTCGCCGGCTATCTGAGGACCGGGTATTGCGTCTCGCTTATCCGGCGACTTATGTTGAGTCGCTCCAGCAGCGCTTTACCGAACAGGTGATCTGGGCCTTTATCTGTCTGGGAGGGGTCATTTTTGTCCTTGCCCTTTACCTCGCCCGCCGAGTGTCGCTGCCGGTGCAGAAACTCAACTATATTGCCGATTCGATCGAAGCGGGTCAAACGCCCCTCCATTTTCCCCGTTTCCGGGATCCGTCAATGGCAAAAATTGCCGGTTTGATCTATCGCATTTATTCCGGTATGCAGAAGAAAAATTTTGAGCTGGCCCGGGATCGTGAAAAACTGAACCATATTTTCACCGCGATGGATCAGGGAGTTTTGTTGCTCGACAATGCGGATGTGATTCTCCATACGAACCACTGGCTGGAGAATGAATTTGGTGTCTGTTTTGTCGCCGATACCAGCCTCTACAACACAACAAACGATATTCATCTGATAACGTTTTTCCGTGAAATTCTTGACCGGAACAGCGATTCTTTACGCCTCTCGCTGGGGACAGATGTTTACGACGTCAATCTTAAACAGATTGAAGATCAGAAGCTGCTGCTGATCCGCAATATTACCCGCCAGGTTGAGTACGAATCGTTCAAGGAGGAGTTGACGGGCAACATCTCCCACGAGTTGAAAACGCCCCTTTCGATGATCATGGGATATGCTGAAACGTTACGCGATAATTCTGCGATAGATGCCGCGACGCGATCGCGTTTTCTGGATCAGATTTATACCTCTTCGGTTCGGTTGAATCATCTGATCAACGATATTATTGAGCTGCATCGTCTGGAATCGGTTGGTGGTGATTTTCCCCTGGAAGCACCGGTCGCCCTGAGAGACATTGCCACCGATATCAGGGCGCTGTATGAAAACAGAGCCGATGGCAGAATGCTGGATCTGGATGTTGATCCGGGTGAAGTGGCGATCCTTGATGAACATTTACGGAGCATTTTGATCAATCTGATAGACAATGCTTTTAAATACTCGGAAGGGGATCGGGTTATCGCCCGTGTTCAACGCGAGTCGCAACATGTCATGATTTGGGTTGACGATCAGGGACCGCCAATCGAATGTGCAGACAGGGAACGAATCTTCGAGCGTTTCTACACCTGCTCCAAGTCGAGGAATAAACAGCATTCGGGAACCGGGCTTGGACTGTCGATTGTCAAACACATCACCAACCTTTACGAAGGAGAAATTCGGGTCGAAGAAAATCGTTTCGGTGGCAACCGTTTCAGCGTATCCCTCTCCGAAAAATCACCAGAGACCGACTAAAATGAGGCTGGCGTCCACAGACTTGACAGGCTAGAATAGCGCAACTGTCAAAGGAGGCTGACCATGCTTGAAGAGTTACAGGAACGGATAACGGAGCTGGAGATCCGTTTCAGTCACCAGTCACAACTTGTCGATGAACTCAATGACGTCCTGACCGCCTGCAATCACCGGATTGAGCAGTTGCGGAAGGAAAATCAGCAGCTGCGAGAGGCGTTCAGCACCCTTTCACCGGCGATCGAAGAATCTCCCGATGAATAGCTTGCTCCCGTCTGGTATTTCTCTAAATCTGTCTCATGGGAGCGACTAGTGTCACAGGAACGCTGGCAGCAGGCACTGAAGGATTCCGTGACATCGGTCAATCAACTGGTCACCCATTTTCAGTTCGATTCGAGGTCACTGGCAACAGTTGTCGATAAATATCCGTTACGGATCACCCCCTATTACCTGAACCTGATTGAGCAGGTTGGGGATCCCATCTGGAAGCAGTGTGTCCCCGATTTGCGGGAATTGAGAGAAGAGGGGCTGGTCGATCCGCTGGCCGAGGAAAACCTGTCTCCGGTTCCCACGATTATCCACCGCTACCCCGATCGGGTTATTTTCTATGTTTCGGGAAACTGTGCCAGTTACTGTCGTTTTTGTACCCGCAAGCGCAAAGTTGGCTGCGCCGATCAGGGGATCAGCTTTCGGGAACTCCGCGACGGCATCGAATATATCTCTGAACATTCACAGATCCGTGATGTGATTTTTTCCGGTGGCGATCCGCTTTTACTCCCCGACTCGGTTCTCGAAGATTTACTGGCAAGGATTCATGGGATTCCCCATGTTGAAATTATCCGTATCGGGACTCGAATTCCGGTGACCCTGCCCGAGCGGGTGACGGAACGTCTCTGTGAAATGCTCAAAAAATATCAGCCTCTCTATCTCAATACCCACTTCAATCATCCCCGTGAACTGACGACCGAAGCTGCCGAAGCGTGTGGTCGTTTGGCAGATGCCGGGATTGTTCTCGGCAATCAGACTGTTCTGTTGCGCGATGTGAACGATCGGCCCGAAATCCTAGAGGAACTGTTCCGGGGGCTGTTGCGGATGCGGGTTCGCCCCTATTATCTGCATCAGATGGATCTGACCCGTGGAACCGGACATTTCAGGACATCGGTACAGACGGGGATGGACATCATGAAATCGCTGCGTGGACCGGTATCGGGGCTGGCGTTGCCACACTATGTGATTGATCTCCCGGGGGGGAAAGGAAAAGTTCCGCTGGTTTCTCAACAGGTGACCCGACAGGGCGGCATGCTCCTGATAAAAGCGGCCGATGGCAGTTTGGTTGAGTATCCCGATTTTCCCGCAGAGATTGAACAACAGGAGCCCCTTTTTAGATGAAAAACTTCCTTTCACCGCCAGAATTAGCGGCGGAACTGGTTTCATGGGGAGAGGCGAAGGTCGATCTGTCCTCGTTTCGTTTAGTGCTTCTTGGTTTTCTCGCCGGCGCTTATATCGGTTTTGCCGCCCATTTGGCGACGATTGTCGCGACCGGCGATTTTTCGTGGATCGGGATGAAGAAGTTTCTTGTCGGAGCGGTTTTCAGTGTCGGGCTGATGCTGGTCATTATCCCCGGATCTGAACTGTGGACGGGGAATACCTTGATGACCACCGCTCTTCTCGACAAGAAGATCTCATTCATGCAGTTGCTGCGAAACTGGTTCTGGGTCTATCTGGGCAATCTTGCCGGCTCAATATTTCTTGCCTGGATGATTGTCGGGCAGACCGGCTTGATGGATGGGGCTTTCGGGGGAACGGCAATCCAGATTGCCAGTGCAAAAATTGGTCACGAGGTCGTTGGCCATTCACACAACAGTGCCTATTTTTTCCGGGCTGTCGGTTGTAACTGGCTGGTGTGTCTCGCGGTTATGATGGCACTGGCGGCCCGGGATATCGGCGGAAAAGTCCTCGCGATATTTTTCCCCATTATGGCTTTTGTCGCTTCAGGTTTTGAACACGCGATTGCAAACATGTATTTCATTCCAGCCGGTATTTTTGCCCGCAGTATTCCCGGGGCACGGCTCGCTTCGGGTCTTGACCCGGCAGTCATTGATCAGCTCGGCTGGGGAGCGATGTGGCAGAATAATCTGATCGCTGTCACACTGGGCAACCTGATCGGCGGTGGACTTTTTGTCGGCATGGTTTACTGGTGGGTCTATCATTATAAAAATTCTCCGGATTAGATCTCTTGGCCACGCTGTTTTGGGCACTTGCTTTAAAAAATTGACAGTAATCTTTGTTTGCCCTATTTTGTAAAACGCTGTTTGTTCGTCGCGTATTCTTGTTTTTTGCCAAGGGGATATGATCCGTTTGTTTGTCAACTTTTTACTTTTTAATAGGAAGGTTTACCATGAAAAAAATACTTCTTGTTCTTTTACTGCTATTTACTTTTTCTCAAGTCGTCAGTGCTGCCCAGACGATTAAGCTGGGCGTCGTAACCAAACCGGGATCTGCCCAGAATATTGTGGCTGAAAAATTTAAAGAGCTGGTTGAGAAAAATTCATCCGGTCAATATAACGTCAAGATTTTTCATTCGAAATCTATCGGGAATGAAACAGAAATTTTGCAGCAGATTCAAATGAATACGGTCCAGGTTGGGGTAATCACAGGGGGACCATACGATACTTTCGATCCGATTGTTCGGGTTATTAATTATCCATTTTTATTTAAAGACGCCGCTCAGGTTGATACTATCCTTGGTGGTCCTCTCGGTCAGGAAATACTTGATGATTTGGAAACCGTCGGATTTAAAGGCCTCAGCTTCTCTGAGAATGGTTTTCGTAATCTGACAAATAATAAGCATGCAGTGAAGAGTGCCGCAGATGTTTCCGGTCTCAAGATTCGGGTCATGGCGTCACCTCTGCATAAGTCTATCTGGCAGGCACTTGGGGCGAACCCGACGCCTATGCCGTGGCCGATTTACAGCGAGCTTGAGCAGGGTGTCATCGATGGTCAGGAAAACCCTCTCTGGGTT
>CAZQFI010000026.1:0-9718 GCA_964592545.1 uncultured Geobacteraceae bacterium | reverse complement strand
CAACTTCTTTATCAACTCGGGGTGCTGTACGAAAAAATCGGCAAGCGGCAGGCTGCGGTCGCGACAATGGACCAGGTGTTGGCTCTTGATGACGCTCATGCCGATGCGTTGAACTTTCTGGCCTATGATCAGGCCGAGAGTGGTGATAACCTGCCGCTGGCATTGTCCCGGGCAAAGAAGGCGCTTGAGAGTAAACCCAGCGGCTATATTATTGATACCCTGGGCTGGATCTATTATAAGATGGGTCGCTATTCCGAAAGTCGCGAGCAGCTGGAAAAGGCGGCTGAACTGCACCCCGAAGATGCGGTCATCGGAGAGCACCTGGGGGATTTGTATGTGGCGATGAAATTATGGGACAAAGCCAAAACCGTTTACCGGGAAATTCTGGAAAAACATCCTGACCTGAAACAGGTTGAGGAAAAACTCGAAAATATAGTTCGCGAGGGGCACTGATGCGGTGGTTGATCTATTTAATTCTGTTGGGACTGACGGGGTGTCTCGGACCGTCAAAACCGGTATGGACTGAGGTGCCGACGGCTGAGGAGCTGTTGAACCAACTTGCGGTTGATGCCGGGCAGTATTTCTCTCTTGATGGTGAAGCACATGTGTCGTTGACCACAAAAGATAAATACGTCTCCAGCCAGCAGTTCTTGTCCCTCCAGCAGCCCGATTTCCTCAGGGTTGATGCTTTGACCGGCTTTGGACAGCTTATTATTCAGGTTGCGTCGGACGGGGAAACCCTGTCGGTTTTTCTTCACACGACAGTCCCGGGGCGGTTTTTCCGCGGTCCTGCCAGTGATGAAAATATCTCCCGATTTACCAGAATGCCACTGGCCGTCAGAGATTTTTTACCTTTGTTGCTTTACAGCCCGCCGATTATCGCTTTTCAGGAGAGTCGGGTTGAGGTGTCATCAAAGGGGCTGACTCTGATTCTGCATGACGGGGTGCGAGAGCAGCAGATATTGTTCAATCGACAGCTGCAGTTGACGGGTTGTCGTTATTACCGGGATGGCAAAAAATCTCTGGTCGTCGAGTACAGCCATTTTTCCGGGGACAATAAATTTCCCTACACGATAAAGGTCATGGTTCCGCAACAGCAGGCCCGGGTGAAACTGGAATTTTCCGAGTTAGTGCTCAATCAGGATATCGACAAGGCGCGGTTCTCTCTGAAAAAGCCCGAAAACCTGCTGCTGGAACCCCTTCCCGAATAATGTTTTCGGACTATTCATCGGACAAAAGAAGAGGTTGCTGATTTGCTGAAGAGATTTTTTCTCACCATTCTGCTGGCTGTTTTTGTCACCCTGGTATTGACGGGTTGTGAGGATGGCGGTGACGCTGACCATCCCGGAGTGGCGGAGGCACTGATCCCCGAATTTGGTGATACGTTCATCGAGGCACTGATTGGTGACGCGAGTACGTTGTTACCGGTGATGGCAATCGATTCTTCTTCGAGCTCAATCTGTGGCATGATTTATAACGGTCTGATCCGTTACGACAAGGATCTCCACCTGGAGGGGGAGCTGGCCGAATCGTGGGACATTTCGGATGATAACCTGACGATCACGTTCCACTTGCGTCACGGGGTAAAATGGCACGATGGCGCCCCGTTTACGTCTGCCGATGTCAGGTTTACCTATCAGCTCTATATTGACCCAAAAACCCCGACAGCATACGCGGAATCGTTCAAACAGGTCACCCGTGTCGAGACCCCGGACCCCTATACCTTTGTTGTCCATTACGATAAACCGTATGCGCCGGCTCTGCTGAGCTGGGCGACATCGATTCACCCCCGCCATTTGCTGGAAGGGGTGGATATCACGAAAAGTGCCTTGGCCCGTCATCCGGTTGGCACCGGCCCGTACCGTTTTTCGGAGTGGGTTGGCGGCGAAAAGATTGTTCTTGAAGCAAATCCCGACTATTTTGAGGGACGCCCCTACATCAAACGGGTCGTTTACCGAATTATTCCCGATAGTTCGACCCAGTTTCTCGAGCTGCAAACCGGTAGCCTCGATTTTATGGGGCTTTCTCCATTGCAGTTTGATCGTCAGACCGATACCCCGGCATTTCGCCGGCTCTATAACAAATATCGCTATCTGAATTTTGGCTACACCTATCTCGGATATAATTTGCGCCGGGAATTATTTAAGGATAAGCGGGTGCGGCAGGCGCTATCTTACGCGATCAACAAGCAGGAGCTGATTGATGGTGTCCTGCTTGGCTACGGTGTTGCCGCGACGGGGCCGTATAAACCCGATACCTGGGTTTATAACGGTGATGTCCCCCGATACGCTTACAACCCGGACAAAGCCCGGCAGTTATTGGCCGAAGCGGGCTGGCACGACAGCGACGGGAATGGTATTCTCGACAAGGATGGCAAGGAATTCAGTTTTACGATTATCACCAATCAGGGAAATGACCTCCGTTCCAAGACGGGTGAAATTATCCAGCGCCGGTTTAAGCAGGTCGGGATCAAGGTTAAGTTGCGGGTGATTGAGTGGGCGACGTTTCTAAAAGAATTCATCAACCCGAGAAAGTTTGATGCGACGATTCTCGGCTGGACAGGTGGCCCGGAACCCAACCAGTACAACATCTGGCATTCGAGTAAAACCGGCCCTCGCCAACTCAATTTTGTCGGCTTCAAAAATAAGGAAGTTGATGAGATGCTCGAGCAGGGTCGGCGGATTTTCGATCAGCAGCAGCGTAAAGTTTACTATGATCGCTTTCAGGAAATTCTGGCCGAAGAGCAGCCCTATACGTTTCTCTACATCGGGGAAGCGTTGCCGGCGGTTTCCAAACGTTTTCGCGGGGTTGAACCGGCGCCGGCGGGAATCCGTTATAATTTCAACAGGTGGTTTGTGCCGAAGGCTGAGCAGAAATATGCCCGTTAGAGTGTTATGCTGAACTATATTGCCAAACGTCTCCTCTTATTGATCCCACTGCTATTGGGGATTACCCTGATCTCGTTTGTCGTGATTCATCTCGCGCCGGGGGAGCCGACCGACCTGCAAACCCAGATGAATCCACAGGCGAGTTCCGAGTTGCAGGATCGCCTGCGGACGCAATACGGGCTTGATCAGCCCCTGTACATCCAGTACGGGCAATGGCTGTCGCGGCTGGTGAGGCTCGACTTCGGGGAGTCGTTTGCGACCGATCGCAGACCGGTTCTCGACAAGGTTCTGGAGCGTCTGCCGGTCACCATTCTCCTCAACTCTCTCTCGATTATCCTGATTCTGGCGGTTTCGATTCCACTGGGAATTGTTTCTGCGATCAGGCGCAATTCGGGTTTTGACCGGGCGACGACAATCCTGGTTTTTACCGGCTTCGCCATGCCGTCATTCTGGCTGGCGCTGCTGATGATGGACTGGTTCGGTGTCCGACTGGGGTGGCTCCCCGTTTCGGGATTAAAATCTCTGGGCTATGAATACCTGAGCTGGGGCGGTCAACTGGTTGACCGGATCAGCCATTTGATTCTGCCGGTATTTATCTCAGCGATCGGAGGTCTGGCAGGCTTTTCCCGCTACATGCGCTCCAATATGCTCGAAGTGATCCGCCAGGATTATATTCTGACGGCCCGGGCGAAAGGTCTGTCGGAGCGGACAGTCATCTATAAACATGCGTTACGTAATGCACTTCTGCCGGTGATCACAATTCTGGGTCTTTCGGTTCCCGGATTGATCGGTGGCAGCGTTATTTTTGAGACGATTTTTGCCATTCCGGGAATGGGGAAACTTTTTTATGATGGTGTTATGATGCGCGACTACCCACTGATTATGGGGATTCTTGTCATGGGTGCGGTGCTGACTTTATTGGGGAATTTACTGGCTGATGTCAGTTATGCTCTGGCTGACCCACGTATTCGGCAGAGTGGGCAGGGGCAGCGATGACAAAACTGAAAGACAGGGGGATCTATGCAAAATAGTACAAATCGTTTAGGCGAAATGTTGCTGGAAGCGGGGCTGATCGATCAGTTCCAGCTTGAATCGGCACTGTCGATGCAGCGCAACCTCGGTGGGCAGATCGGGAGTGCTCTGGTCAAGCTTGGCTATTTACCGGAAGAAACCATTACCGATTTTTTGGAAACACAGGAGAAAAATTCGAGGATTTCTCTTGAAAATACTGTGATTCCCCCTGCGGTGATGGAGCTGCTTTCGATCGATCGAATGTTCGAGCTGACGGTCGTTCCGATCGAACTGCGCAAAACGGCGACCGAAAAGGTCTTGCGGGTGGCAATGACCGATCCCGGCGATTTACAGCTTATTGATGATCTGCAGTTTGCAACCCGCTGCAAAGTTATTCCGGTACAGGCCGACCGGGATGAAATTAATCTGGCTATTAACAACAATCTCCCCAAGGAAGAACCCGAGCCTGTCACAACCCAATCTGCAGAAAACCCGCTTCATCACGGCATGGGTGATCTTGGTGCCATATCGTCAGAGGATCCCCGTCTCGATCGGTTGCTGGAGATTCTGAAAGAGAAGGGAATTTTGAGTGTCCTTGACGTCGAACGGGTCAAATTTGACTGATATGTTGAAGTCACGGCGTATTTTTCTTTTTGATGTCGTCTGGCGACAGTTGCGGCATAACCGGATGGCATTGACCGGGGCTGGAATTGTGCTGGTCATGTTCGTGATGGCGGCGGCAGCGTCATGTATCAGTGCCGATCCCGCCGCTATTGATGTCAGCCAGAGTCTTCTCCCTCCGAGCATGGCTCATCCTCTGGGGACCGATGACCTCGGGCGTGAAGTTCTGGTGCGGATGCTTTATGGTGCCCGGATTTCGCTGCTGGTCGGTTTTGTTGCCGTTGGTATTTCAACCCTGATCGGGATTATTCTTGGTGCCCTGGCCGGTTATTACGGCGGCTGGGTTGATGCGCTGGTGATGCGTTTTGTCGATATTATGTTGTGTTTTCCAACTTTTTTCCTGATTCTTGCCGTTATCGCATTTCTTGACCCCTCAATCTGGAACATCATGATCGTTATCGGACTGACCAGCTGGATGGGGGTTGCGCGGTTGATTCGTGCCGAATTTCTCAGTTTACGGCAGCGCGATTTTGTTCTGGCGGCGCAGGCGCTGGGGGCATCCGATCTGCGGCTGATTTTTCGCCATATTCTCCCCAATGCCATGTCGCCGGTGCTGGTTTCAGCAACCCTCGGGGTCGCCGGAGCCATTCTGACCGAAAGTGCCCTGTCATTTCTCGGGATTGGGGTTCAGCCCCCGACACCATCGTGGGGGAATATGCTGATTGTCGGCAAACAAACCCTCGGGAGTGCCTGGTGGCTGTCGGTCTTTCCCGGTCTCGCAATTTTGATTACCGTGCTTGGCTACAATCTGTTGGGAGAGGGGGTGCGTGATGCTCTCGATCCGAGGTTGAAAGAGTAGTGTCGACTGTCGAACAATTTCTGGAAGAACGTTTTACCGCATTGAGTCGGGGCGATTATGCAGCTGTTTACCGCGGTTATCATCCCGATGCTCCATTCCTGCGCCAGTTTGGTGATCGTGGTACATACCTCCGCTTTGCCCATCAGCAGCTCGGTGAAATCAAGGTCAAAAACTGGCAGTGTCTGCACCAGCGTTCTGTGACTGACCAGCAGGTCGAAGTCATTCTGGTGATGGAGATTGCGACCGCCGAAGGCTCACACTATTTTTACGAGCTGGCACTCCTGATCAGCACAGCAGACGGCTGGCGTTATCATTCGGCGCAAAAACTTGGGGCTGACGACTATTCGGGATTGCCCGAAGAGCTCGATTTCTGCCATTTCGATGATATTTCCCGGAAGATCCGTTTTTAAGCATTATGCCTGAACTGCCTGAAGTCGAAACAACGCTGCGGGGAATTGCTCCCCATATTGTCGGTCATACGATTCTTGAGTGTGTTCTGCGAACCGCCAAACTGCGTCTGCCCCTTGAACCGTCCCTGTGTGAAACCCTTCCCGGTTTGACGATTATCAAGGTTGAACGGCGGGCAAAGTATCTGCTGCTGTTCTGTGACGCCGGAACGATGATCCTCCATCTGGGAATGTCGGGGAGCTTGCGGGTTCTGCCGGCAGGGTCAACCGAAAAAAAGCATGATCATGTCGACCTGATTTTTTCATCGGGACAATGTCTCCGGCTGACCGATCCCCGCAAGTTTGGCCTCCTGATTTTCACACCAGATGATCCGTATCAGCATCAATTACTCAGCCATCTTGGCCCGGAACCATTAAGTGATGATTTCGATGGTGACTATCTGTACCGTGTCGCCAGCGGGCGAAAACTGGCCGTTAAACAGCTCATTATGGATCAGAGAACGGTCGTCGGGGTGGGAAATATCTACGCAAATGAGGCCCTGTATCGGTCAGGCATCCGCCCTGATCGGATCGCCGGACAGATCAGCCGGGTCCGCTATCGGCGGCTGGCGGAGGCGATCCGTGAGATTTTGCACAAAGCGATAGCGGCAGGCGGGACAACGATCAGTGATTTTAATCAGGCCGATGGCAAGCCGGGCTATTTCAGTCAGCAGCTGCAGGTTTACGGGCGTGAAGGTGAGGCGTGTCCGCTGTGCGGTCGACCAATCGTCGCGACCCGGCTGGGCCAGCGTTCAACGTTTTACTGTCGTGATTGCCAGCACTGAGAACATGGAGAAATTCTGACATGGATGATGTTACCTTTGTCTTCCCGTATCGGGTCGGCGTTGCCGATATCAATTACGGTGGTCATGTGGCCAACTCGGCAGTTCTTAACTTTTTTCAGGATGCCCGGATTGCCTATCTGGCGGAACTTGGTCCCTTTTCAGAAATTGACCTCGGGGGCTGTGGCATCATTATGCCGGAAGCACACGTTTATTATCGCAGCGAGATGTTTCTCGGTGATGAACTGTTGATCGGGGTGAGGTCAAAGAATCTGAAGCGATCGGGCTGGACTCTGGCGTATCGGATCACGTGTCAAGGGGAGCTGACCGCTGAGGGGGAGACGCCGCTGATCTGCTTCGATTATCAAAAGCGCAAACCGTGTCGGATGCCGACACCCTTCCGTGATGCCCTGACCCGATACGAGCAGCTGTAATATTGGTTTTCTGTAACGTTTCTTCCGCCCTTTCTACCTTGACGAAACCGCCTTTTCGGAGGTATCGTGCGACTCCAAATTTATACCGTTAAGGATTGAAGATCATGGAAGAGTTGAACGAATTATTGCAACAGCGGCGGAGTAAAATTGACGGTTTTCAGGCTGCTGGTGTTAATCCCTTTGCCAACGATTTTGCCGTCAGCAATACCGCGCAACAGATTACTGCCGCGCACGCTGATGATGACAAAGACAAACTTGAAGAACTTGACGTCACTTACCGGATCGGGGGGCGGATTATGGCCCGCCGTGATTTCGGGAAAGCGGCATTTCTGCAGTTGCAGGACGGCAGCGGCCGGATTCAGGTCTACGTTGCGAAAAATCAGGTTGGCGATGAGGCGTTTGAATCGTTTAAAAAATTTGATATTGGCGATATCGTCGGGGTTGTCGGGGCACCGTTTAGGACCAAAACCGATGAACTGTCGATCCGGGCGGCCGAGATTCGTCTGTTGACCAAATCGCTGTTGCCGCTGCCCGAAAAGTGGCATGGCCTGACCGATGTTGAGACCCGTTACCGCCAGCGCTATCTTGATCTGATCGTTAATCCCGATGTGCGTGACGTTTTCCGGAAACGGAGTCAGATTGTCAGCCTGATCCGCGAGTATATGTTGACGAACGACTATCTCGAAGTTGAAACACCGATGATGCATCCGGTTGCCGGCGGTGCGACGGCAAAGCCGTTTGTGACCCATCACAATACCCTGAAAATGGATCTGTTCCTGCGGATTGCTCCGGAACTTTACCTGAAACGGCTGGTTGTCGGTGGCTTTGACCGGGTTTTTGAAATCAACCGCAACTTCCGGAATGAGGGGATTTCGATTCAGCACAATCCCGAATTCACCATGATGGAGTTTTACCGCGCCTACGCCACTTATCACGATCTGATGGATTTTACCGAAGAACTGATCTGTCACGTTACCGACAACGTGTGTGGTGGGCTGGTGATCCCTTATGGCGATAAAGAGGTCGATCTGACCCCGCCGTGGGATCGTCTGACACTGAAAGAGTCGATTGTAAAATACGGTGATGTTGACATGGCGACTCTCGAAGATCGGGAGAAAACCTTCAACTATGCCCAGTCGTTGGGCCTCGACCTCGATGCGCGCATGGGACACGGGAAGGTTCTGGCCGAGATTTTTGATGAGGTGGTGGAACCTAAGCTCTGGCAGCCGACGTTTATTACCGAATACCCGACCGAAATTTCACCGTTATCGCGGAAAAATGATCAGAACCCCGATGTTGTCGACCGGTTTGAGCTGTTTATGGTCGGGCGTGAGTTGGCCAACGCATTTTCCGAGTTGAACAACCCGATTGATCAGAAAGAACGGTTCCTCCAGCAGCTTGAAGAGAAGGCGGCGGGGGATGAAGAGGCCCACGAGATGGACGAAGATTATATTCGGGCCCTCGAATACGGATTGCCGCCGACAGCGGGTGAGGGGATCGGTATTGACCGGCTGGTGATGCTGCTGACAAATTCGGCATCGATCCGCGACGTTATTCTGTTTCCGCAATTACGCCCAGAAATCAGCTGATTTCGGCTGAGACGGATACACATGTCCTACGAATGGTTTATCAGCTTCCGCTATTTACGTGCCAAGCGGAAGCAGACCTTTATTTCTGTCATCTCTTTTATTTCGGTTGCCGGTGTCACCCTTGGGGTTGCTGCTCTGATTCTGGTTCTGGCTGTGATGAGCGGGTTCACCGACGGTGTCCGCAAGCAGATTCTCGGTAACGTCCCGCATGTCCTGATCCAGCGTTTTGGTGAGGGGATTGATAATCCTGCCGAACTGGTCGCCGTTGCAAAACAGACCCCCCACGTTGTTTCGGCCGCTCCATTTGTTTCAAAAGAGGCGATGTTGCTATCCCGTGGCAATGTCTCAGCGGTCAGTGTCAAGGGGATCGATGCGGCCCACAAGATACTGTCTCAGCCCCTCCTGACTCTCGATGGCCAACCGGTCAGCGAGACGTTTTTTACCCGCGATACGACCCGGCCGGGAATTATCATCGGACTTGATACTGCCAGCAGCCTGGGGGTCAGTGTCGGTGATTCGATCAATGTTATTCCGCCACTGTTCACGATGACCCCGTTCGGGATGATTCCGAAAATGAAACCATTCCAGGTTGTTGCTATCTTTGAAAAACAGAGCAGCCTTGTTGACAGTTTCTACGCTTATATCCCTCTGGATATTGCCCAGAAATTTTTCGATCTGCCGGGTGTTGTCAGCGGGATTGAACTTGAGGTCGATCGTTATGATGAAGCTCCTCAGGTTGCGGCTGCTTTGGGTCAAAAAATTGGTTTTCCGACAGTTGTCCGTCCCTGGCAGAGCATCTACGGCTCCTTTCTGTCGGCACTCAAACTCGAAAAACTCGGACTGTTTATTATCCTCGGCATCATTGTCCTGGTTGCGGCATTCAACATTGCAACAACTTTGATTATGGTGGTCATGGAGAAAAACCGGGATATTGCCATTCTTCGGGCGATGGGAGCCAATGCCCGGAGTATCATGAAGATTTTCATGATGGAGGGGTTTATCATCGGAACCCTCGGAACCGGGCTGGGAACCGCCCTCGGGGTACTCCTGGCAACCTACGCCGATGTCACGATCAAATTTCTGGAGCG
>CAZQFI010000025.1:0-8609 GCA_964592545.1 uncultured Geobacteraceae bacterium | reverse complement strand
AACCCGGTCGCTGGTGTTGGGCGAAGGGCGGGTTATTCCTGCCGATCTCCGTATGATCCTGGCACGCAGCGGGATCAGCCACCTCTTTGCGATCTCCGGGCTCCACCTGGGGATGATTGCTATCCTGGGCTATGTCGTTCTGCTGACAATCTACCGCCGTATCCCGCGACTCCTTGAGTGGCAGCCTCCCCAGCGCATCATCCCATTGGTCCTGCTGCCGATCCTGCTCGGTTATCTGCTGTTGACTGGAGACGCTGTGTCAACCCGCCGGGCATTCGCTCTGGCTGTCTGTGGCGGTATTTTTGTCTGTTGGCGATATCACATGAACCCGCTGCAATTACTTGCATCATTGGCGTTTATCTCACTGCTGATAAATCCACTGCTGCTGTGGCAGGCCGGCTGGCAATTGTCCTTTGCCGGTGCCACCGGGATCTTGTTATGGCAGCCGCTGTGGCGGCAGTGTGGCAATAACTTGCCACGGATCTTGCGCTATCTGCTGCAACTGTTTCTTGTGACCTGTGCTGCATCGCTGGCAACGCTCCCACTTGTTTTAGCTAATTTCCATCTTGTTGCTCCGGCCGGGATCATAGCCAATCTGGTCTGTGTCCCTCTGGTGACACTCCTGGCCCTGCCTGCCGGATTCATTGCGTTGCTGGTTGAACCGTTTTTCTCTCCTCTGTCCAATCTCCTTTTTTCGATCTGCGGATGGTTGCTGGATGGTCTGGTGACGCTGGCCAATTGGCTGACAACGATTCCCGGTTTTGCCGGTGACTATCTGTTCTTGTCCCACTGGCAATATATTGCTGTTGGTCTGTTTGTCATGCCTCTGCTGCTGGCGCTGCGATTGAATAAAACAGCGGCTTGTCGGTTTGGGATAGTGTGCCTTGTTTTAGGGGCCGCACTGTGGCAGTTGCCACTGAAAACCGTTTCGTCCGTGGCACTGACAATGTTGAGCGTTGGGCAGGGAGAATCGATGTTGCTGCAAAATCGTGCAGGGCAGTCAGTTCTCATTGACGGTGGCGGATTTTACAGTGATCGTTTTGATGTTGGAGCAAGGCTGTTGGCTCCCGCATTTGGTGAATTGGGGGTAAGGCACCTTGATGCGGTTGTTCTGACGCACGATGATATTGATCATCGCAAAGGATTGGTTTTTATTCTGAAGAATTTTCCGGTCAAGGAATTTTTAACCGGGATTCCGGTGGCTGAACTGCATTATACGCTGAAAAAAATATTGGCTGAAAAAGATATTCCCGTCCAGATTGTCCCGCCGGGGTGGCACCGGCTTTCATTCTGGGAGGAGGGAGACCTCCAGGTTTTTAACGGGAATTCTGCCGGCTGCAGCGATAACAACGCCTCTCTTGTTCTTTATCTGGATGTAGAAGCGGTCGGCGGGTTGCTCTTGACGGGTGATCTCGAAGCTCGCGGCGTCGAAAAATTGCTCGCTGCCGGAGTGCCGGGGTCGGTTTCACTTCTAAAACTTCCTCATCACGGCAGCCGTTTTTCAGCTGTAGAGAAGTTATTTGATCACTTGAACCCCAAGCTCTGTCTGGTGTCCTCCGGGTACCAGAACCGCTACCATTTGCCTGCCGTATCGGTTGTCGAAAATCTGGCCGCGCGGGGAATCCCCCTCTACCGAACCGATCTGTCCGGAACGCTACATACTTTTCCCCAAGGCGATCATTGGCATGTAGAATACACCCAGAAAGGCCTTTTTCATTGACAGCAACCCCTCTATGCTGTTAGAAAAATCATATTATTATAGGAATTTTATGATTTTTAACCAATCAAATATCCTCATTGTTGATGATGAGCTTTTCTTTCGCAAACTGTACCGTGATCTCCTTCTCGAAGAGGGATATCGCGTCGATGTCTGCGATAATGGCGATGATGCCATCGCTCTGTTGCGTCAACGACCGATCGATCTGGTTCTGACCGATATGGTGATGCCGGGGCGCAATGGCCTTGAGGTTCTCCGGGTTGCCCGATCATTGGAAAATCCACCCGATGTCATCCTTGTTACCGGGCATGCCAGCCTCGAGTCGGCGGTTGATGCATTGAAAAATGGTGCGCGCGACTATCTGGTCAAGCCATTCAATCCGGAAGAGTTAAAGCATCTGGTGCGTAACTGTCTGGATCAGCGTAAGCTGTTGACCGAAAATGACCATTTGAAACGGCAGATTCATCTGTTTCAAACGGGACAGTCGTTGTCCTCCCTGATCGATCTTGATCGCCTGATCCCTCAGGCATTTGAGGTCCTGTTGCGTGAGACGGGTGCGAGTATCGGCTGCACCTTCACGTTAAAGGATGGCGTGACTCCTTCCCTTACCGAGGTGAAGAATATTCCCGCTGAATTTGCTGACCAGCTTGTTGATACGCTGCTGTCCCAGTTGGATGATGCTGTCGGTTTTAGCCAGCCATCTGCTGCTGTGGCGGAAAAGCTGATACGGTTGCAGCAGCAGCGAGAAAAGATCTGGATGATGCCACTGCGGGATGGGGAAGTCCTGAAAGGGGGGATCATCGTTTGTGATGCCGTTGCCGACTTTCCTGAATCGACGTCGCTTGCCGATTTACGCTACCTTTGCGATCAGATCGCCCTTGGTTTTGAGAATGCCTGCCGTTATCACGATGCCCAGGAATTGATGTACACCGATGATCTGACCGGGCTCTATAACCATCGCTATATGCAGGTCTCTTTGAGTCACGAAATCCGCCGCTCTCAACGCTACGGATTGAAATTTTCGCTGCTGTTTCTTGATCTCGACCGTTTTAAGGAGATTAATGATAATTACGGCCATTTAGCCGGGAGTGCAGCGCTGCAGGAAGTTGGTCGGCTGTTGATCGACTGTGTCAGGGATGTCGATACTCTGTTCCGTTTTGGTGGGGATGAATTTGCCGCTATTCTTGTTGAGACCGATGACGAGACGGCCCGCGTTGTCGCTGAACGAATCCGTAGGGTGATAGAGGAACACGCCTTTTTAGCGGCACAGGGGACCCCGAGTTTTGTGACGGTCACTGCCGGATTTGCAACGTTTCCGACCGATGCAACAGAGAAAGAGCAGCTGCTTGACCTTGCGGACCGGGCTATGTATGCCGGGAAGGAGTTGCGTAACGTTATTTGTGGTGTTGCCGATATTCCCAAAGGCAAAAGGTGAAACGACTTTCCGGTTCTTTCCTTCATAGTCCGGATCTCCGATAAAAAAATAGAAATATTTCCCAGACCCCTTTCAGAGCACATCAAAATAGGGTATCTTCCCCTGTCCATAGCTGAGTGAATAACACTATTATCACTATTGAAGAGAAGGTTTGTGCTGTGAGTATCACTGCAATTAAAGGGATGAATGATATTCTGCCGGGGGATGTTGAGACCTGGCAGTTTCTTGAACAGACGGCGCGTGAGGTTTTCGGCTGTTATGGGTTTGCTGAAATCAGGACGCCTGTTCCCGAAAAGACCGAGCTGTTCTGTCGTTCGATCGGGGAAACAACCGACATTGTCGAAAAAGAGATGTACACGTTTTTTGACAAAAGTGAGAATTCACTGACGTTACGTCCCGAAGGGACAGCGCCGGTGATGCGTTCGTTTATCCAGAATCGCCTGTACAATCTTGATCCGGTCTCAAAGCTTTTTTATATGGGACCGATGTTTCGTTATGAGCGGCCACAGAAAGGGCGTTACCGGCAGTTTCATCAGCTGGGGGTCGAAGTGCTGGGGGTCGAAGATGCCAAGATCGATGCTCAGGTTCTGGCAATGCTTCACCAGTATTTTATCCGGATCGGGATTGAGTCAGTTTCGTTACAGATCAATTCTCTTGGCTGCCCCGAGTGTCGCCCCGCTTATCGGGAGAGTCTGATTGCATATCTCGAGACCCGTCTCGAGTCCCTCTGCCCCGAATGTCAGCGGCGTTACGTAACAAATCCGCTGCGGGTGCTGGACTGTAAAGTTTCCGGGTGTCAGGAAGCCACCGTTGATGCTCCGGCTGTGATTGACCATCTCTGTTCGGCCTGTGATGATCATTTTGGTCAGGTGAAAAAATATCTTCAGTCTCTCGATGTCCCTTTCAGTGTCAATGCCAGAATGGTGCGTGGTCTCGATTATTATGTCCGGACGACCTTTGAGCTGGTGACAGATCAGCTGGGGTCGCAGAATGCGGTTGCCGCCGGTGGTCGTTATGATGGACTGGTTGAAAGCCTCGGCGGCCCGGCAATGCCGGGGATCGGTTTTGCAATCGGTCTGGAGCGCCTGGTGTTGATGAAGGGTGCGGAAAAGATTGCCCCCGTTTCGCCGCAGTTGTTTATTGCCGCAATCGGTGCTGAAGCAAGTGATCGGGCCTTCGTTCTGATGTCGCAATTGCAGGTCGCCGGCATCCGTGCCGAGATGGACTATCTGGGGAAAAGTCTCAAGGCGCAAATGCGCCGGGCCAATAAATTGAATGCGGCGTTCACCCTGGTTCTTGGTGAGGATGAATTGCAGTCGGGAAAAGCGCAACTTAAGGATATGGCCGACAGCAGTCAATCGACAGTTGAATTGGATGATCTGGCAGCAGCGTTGCGGAAAAAACTCGCTGAGACCCTTTAGTTCTGCTTGACCCGGGGGGGATGTGGTTTATAATCCCCGATTGACCAATAAATTATCAGAGCTGACAGGCTCGTTTGGAGGATTTTGTGTTAAACGATAAACTTGGAGATTTAAAGAGAACTCATCGGTGTGGTGATTTGACTGCGGAACAGATCGGTCAGGATGTGTGTGTCATGGGCTGGGTACAGCGCCGCCGTGATCATGGTGGGTTGATTTTTATCGATCTGCGTGACCGTACCGGGATTGTCCAGCTGGCACTCGACCCCGATCGTGATCTGGCTTCGCACAAAAAAGCGGAGCAGGTACGAAATGAATTTGTTCTTGCTGCCCGTGGTAAAGTGTCACCGCGCCCCGAAGGAACGGTTAATCCAAAGATGAAGACGGGTGAGGTGGAGATCGAAATTACTGAACTGCTGATTCTCAACCGTTCAGAAACTCCTCCGTTCATGCTTGATGAGTTTACCGAGGTTGCCGAAAATATTCGTCTGAAACACCGCTATCTCGACTTGCGTCGTTCGGCGTTGCAGAAGAACATGATTATGCGCCATCTGGTGGCCAAGACGGTTCGCAACTATTTCGATGAGCAGGGCTTTATCGAGATAGAAACTCCTGTTTTGACCAAGAGCACCCCTGAGGGTGCCCGAGACTATCTGGTTCCCAGTCGGGTGAATGCCGGCCACTTCTATGCTCTTCCGCAATCGCCGCAACTGTTCAAACAATTGCTGATGGTTTCGGGTTTTGACCGCTACTTCCAGATTGTCAAATGTTTCCGTGATGAAGATCTGCGTGCTGACCGCCAGCCTGAGTTTACCCAGATCGATTGTGAGCTGAGCTTTGTCAACCGCAATCAGATTATGGATATTATGGAGGGGATGGTTGCCAAGGTATTCAAGGCGGCACTCGACATCGAGATTTCTCTGCCGATGCCCCGCCTCTCATATGCCGAGGCACTCGACCGCTTTGGTGTTGACAATCCTGATATGCGTTTTGATATGGAGCTTGTCAATATCACCGAGGAGGTTGCCGGGTCGCAGTTCAAGGTTTTTGCCAGTGTTGCCGCCAACGGTGGTCTTGTGAAAGCTCTCAATGCTAAAGGGTGTGCCACTTTCTCGCGTAAGGAGCTTGACGATCTGACCGATTTTGCCAAGATCTATGGCGCAAAAGGGTTGGCGTGGGTCAAAGTGACCGAAGACGGCTGGCAGTCGCCGATTGCCAAATTTTTCACTGCTGAAGAACTTGCGCTTCTTGATAAGAAGCTCGGTTCTGAGGTCGGGGATTTACTGCTGTTCATGGCTGATACTCCGGGGGTTGCCAATGAGGCGCTGGGTCGCCTGCGTGGTCATCTTGGCCAGAAACTGGGTCTGGCCCGCAAGGACGATTTTAAGTTCCTCTGGGTTACCGATTTCCCGCTGTTGGAGTGGGACGCTGAGCAGCGCCGACACGTTGCGGTTCACCATCCGTTCACCGCTCCCCTTGAAGAGGATATTCCGCTGCTCGAGACTGAGCCGGGGAAGGCACGTGCGCAGGCCTACGATATTGTTCTCAACGGCTCCGAGATTGGTGGCGGCAGTATCCGGATCCATGATCAGTCGGTTCAGTCAAAGATGTTTGAGCTGTTGGGGATTGGCGCCGAAGAAGCTCAGGAGAAGTTTGGCTTCCTCCTTGATGCCCTGAACTACGGGGCACCGCCACACGGTGGTATCGCTTTTGGTCTCGATCGTCTGATGATGATTCTGACCGGTGCCGATTCGATCCGCGATGTTATCGCTTTCCCGAAAACCCAGAAAGCAACCTGTCTGTTATCTGATGCTCCAAATGAGGTTGATGAAAAACAGTTGCTGGAACTTGGGATACGCTTACGGTCGAAACAGAAATAAGAGCTTTTTTGTTGTTGCTTCATGGTGTCCCGGAGAGAGTTTTCCAAAAATTATCTCCGGGGTTGCCATTTCTATATATAGGATTGTGAAGAATGCAGATGTTTAAACGTCTGTTGCTGATTGCTGCACTTGTGATTTTGGTATCAGGTTGCGCGAAGCGACCTGTACAGGATCTTGAAGACGCCCGCAGTGCCGTTGCTATTGCTTATGCTGCCGGGGCGGCCCAGTATGCACCGGGGGAGTTTCAACTGGCGAGTAGTGCGTTGCAGGCTGCAGAATTACAGGTTAAGAATGGTCAGTATCGCCAGGCCTCCCGGACTTTGGAACTGGCTCAACGTTATTCCTCTGAGGCATTAAAGCTGACGAGTGAAAGTAAACAGCGCCAGGCCGCCGAACAGAAGAGACTGGCGGAGGAAGAGCGTTTACGCGAACAGGAAAAGCAGAAGAAACTTCAACGGGAAGCCGAGCGTAAAAAACAGCTCGCGAAAAAGAAACGGAAAAAGGCGAAACCGGGGAAGCCGACTGTGCCGGCTAAAAAGAAAAAGGCACCGATTGACACCAAGCCAAAACTGCTCGACAAAGTTCAGGTCCGTTCTGGAGAAAATCTGGCAGCAATTGCTGCCCGTGAGGACGTTTATGGTGATGCTCTCCTGTGGCCACTGCTCTACAAAGCCAATCGTGACCAGATTAAGGATCCCAAAGAGATCTTTGTCGGCCAGTCTCTGATTATCCCGCGGGATAAAAGCAGGGATGAGGCGGAAGCTGCCCGCCGGGAAGCCCTGGATCTCGGTCTTTTTGAGCTAACGGATTAGGCACGTCAGGCTGGAGCGTTACCCTTCAGTATTTCCCCAAGCATTAAACGAGATTCTGTCGGCTTTATGCCGACAGAATTGTTTCAGCTGCCGGTTTAAACCACCTTCCCTCTTATTGTGATTTTTTGTTGAATGAAAGTCACATGAAATCAATAACTTAAGGCTTGTTTCTGATCGATTGAGATAATTTTACTTTAAAGCGCAAAGATCCTTGACACTCCAGAGGTGTTTGTATACTGTATACAACGCTTAAAAGTGTGAAATTTCGTAGACTACAACGAAGTTATATCCTGACTTATCAGGTGATATTTGCATCATAATACCAAGGAGAGAGAGTATGGCATCTAAGATTATCTGGTCGGAGATTGACGAAGCACCCGCATTGGCGACTTACGCTTTTCTTCCCATTGTTCAGGCCTTCACTAAAGGGACTGGCGTGGAAGTGGAAACCAAGGATATTTCTCTGTCGGGAAGAATTCTTGCCAATTTCCCTGAGAAGTTGACCGAAGAGCAAAAAGTTGCTGATTATCTTGCTGAGTTGGGTGATCTGGTCAAAAAACCCGAAGCAAACGTTATCAAGCTTCCCAATATCAGTGCTTCCGTTCCTCAATTGCAGGCCGCGATTGCTGAACTGCAGGAAAAGGGTTATGACATCCCGACCTATCCGGAAGAAGCAACGACTGATGAAGAGAAAGAACTGCAGGCCCGTTATGCCAAGTGTCTCGGATCTGCTGTTAACCCGGTTCTGCGTGAAGGGAACTCGGATCGTCGTGCTGCTGCTTCTGTCAAGCGGTTTGCTCAGAAAAATCCCCACCGGATGATGCAGGATTGGCCGGAGGTTTCCCAGTGCCGTGTTGCACACATGGATCATGGTGATTTCTATGAGACCGAAAAATCGGTCACCATGGATAAAGCCGATACTGTCAAGATTCAATTTGTCGATGCCGATGGCAACGTCACGGTCAAAAAAGAGGGTCTTGAACTTCTCGATGGCGAAATCCTTGACAGCTCGGTTATGAAGGTTGGTCCTCTGCGCGAGTTCTACGCTGCAACAGCAGCTGAGGCAAAAGAGAAGGGTGTCCTCCTGTCTCTCCACCTCAAAGCAACCATGATGAAAATTTCCGATCCGATCATGTTTGGTCATGCCGTTTCGGTTTACTTCAAGGATGCTCTCGACAAGCATGCCGACACTCTGGCTTCTATCGGTGCCAACGTGAATCTTGGTCTTGGTGATGTTCTGTCCAAGCTTGACAAGCTGCCTGCCGATAAAAAAGCCGAGATTGAAGCTGACATCAACGCCTGTTACGCAACTCAGCCCGATCTGGCAATGGTTGATTCCCGCAAAGG
>CAZQFI010000024.1:0-8897 GCA_964592545.1 uncultured Geobacteraceae bacterium | reverse complement strand
ACCCAGAATTGCCGAAAGGATGCCGATAATAAGAACCGCAACCCCCCACTGCCAGCAAATATCCCCAAGTAATCCGTAGACAAAGCGGATAAAACCATAGACAGCGACTTTAAGCATCACACCTGACATCAACGCCGAAATATGCGACGGGGCAACGGGATGCGCCTGAGGAAGCCAGACATGCAGAGGAACAATTCCCGCCTTCATCCCAAAACCGATAAGAGCCAGAGTAAAGGCAAGTGACGACCAGAACGGGGTTAATTCAACCTGCTGCATCGACAAAAAATCAAAGGCACCGGCAAACCCAGCCAGAACCCCGAAAGCCAGCAGGATAAACAGTCCCCCGATTTGAGCCATCAGCAGATAGATAAAAGCAGCTTTTCGGTTAATCTCATGCTGATGCTGATAAGTCACCAGAAAATAACTGCTGACCGACATCAGTTCCCAGGCAATCATGAACGAGAAGGCATCATTCGCAATCACCACCATGCCCATACCGGCAACAAACAGGCCGGTAAAAACAGTCAGAGGCAGTAAAGGTTGCGCGCCATGAGTGTATTCATTGAGATAATCGTGACCATAAATTGCAATGATCAGCGTCACCAGGCTCACCAGAAAAAAGAAAAATCCAGCCAGCGGATCAAGGTGCAAATGGCAGGGAAGCCATGGCAACCCAATGGGGAGTTCGGCAGTAACATCAACCTCTTTCAACAATGCTATTCCGCCACCGAAGACACCGGTCAGTCCGGAAATCCCCAACAAGAGGAGAGAGCAGTATTTAACACCGGTCGTCGACCGATAAAAGAAAATGGGTAAAAATGCAGATGCCAGTGCTGCAATAATTGCCGAAAAAATTAATGCGAAGGCCATGCTAGTTCTCCCGTCGATCAGCAGGGCACTGTAAGTCATTTTCAGCATTGCGTAAGGTTGCAAAAATTATTTCCCGATTTTCCTGATTGAGAAGCGCTCGCTTGAATGCTTTGTTCTTCAGCAAAAATCCCAATTTTGACAAAAGATAAAGATGTGTCTTTTGTGTCGGCGCAAGAGGAGTAAAGAGAATATTTACCAGGCCACCATCACATGCATAAAAATCAACAGGATTTTCAAGAAAGAATAATGTCATAGAAGGGCGGGCGATCTGGGTAAAAAGGGGAACCCGTAAATGGGGAATCGCAATTCCATCACCAATCGCTGTTGATGCCAGCCTCTCCCGGCCAATTAAAGTCCGGGCCAGATATTTTTGATCCGTATCTTCCGGAACCCGTAAATGGGTCGACACCTGCATCAACACCTCATCACGAGTTTTCCCGTCAATCCGGTAGAAAACGCCACCAGCCTCAAGGGCATCACTAAAAAGAGGCATCGGTAATTGATCTATTTCAGGCTCACAGAAGGCATCGGGGGAGACCGCCATATGTTTTGAAGTTGCCCATTCCAGGAGTTCAGAACGATTAAAGCGGTGCTGGCCACCCATCCGGTAAGCGGGAATTGCTGCTTGTTTAAGCCACCGATAAATAGATTTTTCCGATACCTGTAATAGCTGAGCGGCATCTTTGACAGTAAGGTTCATTTTGACTCCACTTTGGACAATTTTGGACATCATTGCGTAGCGGGGAGATAAAAATCAACCGAAAGATACTGTAAACCCGAATTTTTCATATAGATTCACTTCAATTTAAAGTATAAATAAAAAAAATAGGATTTTATTTATCTTCCCTTAAAGCACAAAGCAGTCTAACCTTCTTTTTTCATTCTGAATAAGCTATTCTTGAGGCTCGGGAGGTCAACACATGGCAGATGTCACAAAATTTCTCGATGGAATTGAAGATTTTCAACAGCAGCACTTTGGTGAGAACCCTGAGTTGGCAAATACACTGATTGACGGGCAGAAACCACAAGCACTCTTAATCGGCTGTTGCGATTCGAGGGTCGATCCGGCGGTTCTGCTCAACTGCGATCTGGGCGATCTGTTTATTTTGCGCAATATCGCCAACCTCGTCCCTCCATACCTTAAAAATGACGACTACCACGGCGTCAGTTCCTCCCTTGAATACGCGGTTTGTTACCTCGAAGTTTCCGATATTATTATTCTGGGACACTCTGAATGTGGGGGAATTGAGGCCCTGATGGAGTCGACCGACAAGGGTGATCTTGGTGAATTTATCGGAAAATGGGTCAATATTGCGGCATCGGCGCGGGACAAGGTTTTACAGGATCTCCCCAATGCACCACACGACAAGCAGGCACGTGCCTGTGAGAAAGAAGCAATTCTGGTCTCACTGAAAAACCTGATGACCTTTCCGTGGGTTAAGGAACGGGTCGCCAAAGGGCAATTGAGTTTGCATGGCTGGTACTACAATATCAAGACAGGTCAATTGCGCTACTACAACCAGCTGACAGGAGAATTTGAAGTTCTTGTCAGCCGCTATTCTCCCGTAGACAGGACAAAATCGGAAAATACTGCCTAGCCCCTTTTGATATCAGGAGCATCTCATGCCAATTGCCCCGCCAGCGGAAAGCCTGCTCGACCTTCCCCCCATGAACCTGATGGAGCTTTATGGCCGGATGCGGAGTCTGACCGATAAAGCCGGTTTTTCGGGAACCCTCCCCGCCATCTGGCAATGTTCCGACGAAAGTCAGTCGATCAAAAAATCGTTATTCGGGTACGTCTATAATTGCCCCACTTTCAACCTTGGCAGGGTCGGAGCGCTGCTCGATCCCCAGCGCTTTGCGACGGCGGCCCATCACGGCAAGGATCTGGTTATCTTCGGCGGTAGTCATATCGGGGCAAAAGAGTCGGCGGGTATTGGCTACATCAAAAGGGTTAACGATCGGCAGGTTCCGTGCTGCGGAATGCTGGAGCGGGTTCTCAGCGACTATCTGCAGGTTTACCGTCGAGCGACCCAGCTGATCAGAATTTTCCGCAGCGGCAGTCTGGTCAAGATTGAGATCCCCTACAAATATCTGTTTGAAAAACCGGTCGGGGAAACGGTACGGATTATTCTTCACCGCGATAAATTGATTGAAGGGGAAGCCCTTGGAGAGGGGACACTAGGTAAAATTTATCGGGCTCACCCCGAAATTGTCACTCCCGAAATTCTCGATTCACTCCACCAGACACCTCAACCGATCGGCAAATTACTCCGCCCCGAGCTGTTCTCATTCCGTAAAAAACTCGATTTTGACAGCCATGAACCCCAAACGATGCTTGAAGTTTCATTCTTCGATTTTATGCCCGAAATTGTCGCATCCGGGTATCCTCACCGCAGGCTCGGCAACATCAATACCTGGCGTCAGTTTCACCGGATTGCCTCATATATTACCGATAGTTTTGACGGGAGTGATATCAACGTCTTTGTCCTCGCCGGACTGACGATTGACCATACGATCCGCTACAATACGGTTATTCCACAGTTTGGTTTCTGGATGCAGCAGGGACGGGCATTGGAAGCGCGTTACTTTGGCCCGCAGGAAATTAATCAGTTGCTCGCCGAACAGGAGATCTATCGCCCACCGGTGACGTTCCTCGAATACGCGGGGCTGTAGACTTCGGCTGAAAAATCGCTACTTTACTTCGACGATTTTTCCCCTTTTAACCCCCAGCAGATAGAGCTGTTTGATTGCTTCGCCGTAGGGGTCAAAACCGGTCGTTCCCGTCACTCCGCGATAATGGCTGAGTGATGCCAGCTTTCTCCGGACATCATCACGATTGGCGACATCGGGATCGTCGATAATCTGTAACAACAGGGTGGCAATCTCAAAAGCCTGGGCACTCAGGATTGTAGGCTCTTCTTTATAAGTCTGTCGGTACAGTTCAACAAAACGCTGCACCTCCGGCTTGTCACTGGCAGGATAAAAAGCATCGACAAAGACGGCTTTTTTCAGGAAACGCCCGGCCCGAGCTGCCAGATCGGGGGAATTCCAGCCGTTGATCCCAAGCAGGGTGACATCCTTGATGCCATAAAAGACCAGTTGAGGCGCAATCTCACCAATACGTTCCGCATAATCGGGAATAAACAGGGCGTGGAACGGTGGAAGTGGATATTCAAGGTCGGGGAGTTCTTCAGCTTCTCCAGTCTCTTCGGAAATCACCGGGGGAATCGGAACCTCATGATCTTCCCAGAGAAGTTTTTGAATCGGCTCCCTAAAATCGGTACTGTCCTCGGGATAGGCCACAATATCGACAATCTCGCCGCCGGCCTGCTGAACCTGTGCAATAAACAGGTTGGCCATCTTTTCCCCGAGCCGTGTTTCCGGGCGCATAATCGAGAACGAGATATGACCGCTTGCTATGGCATAATCGACCAGCGCCTTAACCTGCTGCTCTGCGGTCAGAGTATCGCGAAAGACAAAGCGGCCGAACTCCGGCAGATCATCCGACTGCGATAATGCCAGCAACGGCACCATTTCACGTTGCGCCCTGAGAGCAGCATCGCTGGCATTCGCGCTGCGCAGCGGCCCAATCACCGCCATAACCTTGTCATCATCGGTCAGGCTGCTCAACAACTGCGCCGCGCTCACCCCTTCGACCGCGGTATCCTTGTAAATGAAACGGGCGGGCAAACGGGTTTTATTGTGTTCCTGCAGTGCCAGTTCCAACCCCTTTTTTACCAGTTCCCCATAAGAGGCGTAACGGTCACTCAGCGGGAGAAGAACTCCGATACTGTCTCGACTCAGCCAATTATCGACACTGGTCCGCTTCAGCAGTTGTTCTGCCTCCTGCCAGTAGGGGAAGGTGACCGATGAGGCAAACAATCTCTGCAGATGCTCCCTCGCCTGATCGGGTTGCTGCCGAACCAGAGCCCGCCGGGCCAATTGCAACTGTGCATCCTGACCAATTGCCGTCCCCTGCCACATAAAGGCAGCCTCTCCAAGATCTGCGTCGCTGAGATGGCTCTGCAACAGTTGATGTGCCTGAGAAAGGAGTTGCGCGGGATTTGCACTGAGCGGAAGCTGCTGCTGGATAAAGTAGATCGCCAGCAAATACTGCTGTGTTTCGGTCGCAGCATGGAGCAGTGATTGATACAGCATGGTGCGATCGGCGGAATTCAGGGCTTCATTACACAGCGGTCGAAGACGCTTTAAACCCTCGGCGTATTGCCCGCTTTCGACCAGACAGATCCCCGTCAGCACTTCGATTTCGGGGCTGCGGTAAACAATGGGGACACGTTGCAAATACAACAGCGCATCGTCATAGAGATGCTGTTCCAGAAGAATGCGGCCGATCAGGGCATACGCCTGAGCGGTGACGATGGAGTCGGGAGTCTTCTGGACAAAACCACGCAAAACGGCAAGTGCCTGATTCAGATCACCGGCCTGGTATAATTCTCGACCTTGATGCAGTTCGCCATGTTCCGCCGCAGCCACCGGTGGAGCTGAAACGCTCAACAACATCGTCATAAACAAGGTGGCAACCACAGCCAGGCAAAAGATCCGCTTCATGGACACTCCGTAGTTATTACGTGGAAAAGGACGGGTCAGTCAAACAGCTCCTTCACTTTATCAAAAAAACCCTTCCCTTGGGGATGAATATCTTCACCACTCTCTCTGGCAAACTCTTCAAGCAGTTCCCGCTGCCGGGCATTCAGCTTGGTTGGAACCTCGACCTTCAGGACAACCAGCTGATCACCACGGCGATGGTGCCCCTGAAGCGCAACAATTCCCTTACCGGACAACTTGAAAACTTTGCCGGTCTGGGTTCCAGCCGGAACCTTCAGACTGAGCTTCCCTTCCAGTGTGGGGACTTCAAGGTCACATCCCAGTGCCGCCTGGACAAACGATATCGGAACTTCGCAGATAATATCCTGACCGTCACGCTTGAAAATCGGATGCTCCTCAACGCTGATGACAACATAAAGATCACCTGCCGGACCACCTTGCGCTCCCGCATCCCCTTCGCCGCTCAGCTTGAGCCGGATGCCATCTTCAACACCTGCCGGGACTTTGAGATTAACCGTTCGCTTACTTTTGACCTGACCGCTGCCGTGGCAATCGGGACACGGATCGGTAATAATTTTACCCTGACCACGACAATCGGGACACGGTCGGGTCATGGTAAAGAAGCCCTGCTGATAACGGACCTGACCGGCACCGCCACAGGTTGAACAGGTCTGCGCTTCGGTTCCCGGTCGGGCACCCGAACCGTGGCACGTTTCACAAACCTGTTTGCGTGGTAACTGGAGATTCTTTTCGGTGCCGAACGCCGCTTCTTCGAAAGTGATGGTCAAATTGTAACGCAGATCATCGCCCCGCTGACCGCGACTGCCGCGCCGTGATCCGCCACCGAAGATATCGCCGAAGATGTCACCGAAAATATCTTCGAAGCCACCGCCACCAAAATCGAAGCCGCCGCCGGAGAAGCCCCCCCCGCCATTAACCCCGGCGTGACCAAACTGGTCATAACTGGCCCGCTTCTGCGGGTCAGAAAGGATTGCATAGGCTTCCGACAGCTCCTTAAATTTGCTTTCGGCCTCTTTATCCCCCGGATTTTTATCGGGGTGGTACTGAATCGCCAACCGTCGGTAGGCCTTTTTTATTTCGGTTCCGCTGGCATTGCGATTGACCTGCAGAACCTCGTAATAATCGAACTTTGCCAAAATAGTGATCCTGATATGAAAAAGACAGACGCCGACCCTGAAAATCGGATCGGCGCTTGATTGTCTTTAAATATTACTTTTTATCGTCCTTCTTCTCATCAACGTCTTCGAACTCGGCATCAACAACATCATCACCGGCGGCAGCACCACTCTCTGCTGCTTCACCTCCGGCAGCACCGCCATCGTCCTGAGACTGTGCATACATCATCTCTGCAAGTTTGTGAGAGGCCTGAGCCAGAGCTTCACTCTTCTTCTTGATATCTTCTGAATCGTCACCTTCAATCGCTTTTTTCAGATCTTCCAGCGCTTCTTCGATCTGACGCTTGGTCGCACTGTCAAGCTTCTCACCGTGCTCGGACAGCGATTTTTCGGTGGTGTAAGCCAATCCATCAGCCTGGTTACGGGCTTCAATCAGCTCGCGCTTGTTCTTATCTTCCGCGGCATGAGCTTCAGCATCCTGAACCATTTTGTTGATCTCTTCTTCAGAGAGACCGCTTGATGCGGTAATCTGAATCGACTGCTCTTTGCCGGTCCCCAGATCTTTGGCCGAAACGTGGAGAATTCCGTTGGCATCGATATCAAATGTTACCTCGATCTGCGGAACACCACGCGGTGCCGGCGGCAGGCCAACCAGCTCAAAGTTACCGATGGTCTTATTGTCGGTCGCCATTTCCCGCTCACCCTGAAGAACGTGAACCGAAACAGCCGGCTGATTGTCGGCAGCGGTCGAGAAAACCTGGCTCTTTTTACAGGGAACTGTGGTGTTCTTCTCGATCAGCTTGGTCATCACGCCGCCGAGGGTTTCGATACCAAGAGACAGCGGGGTGACATCAAGCAGAAGAACATCTTTCACGTCCCCGGTCAAAACACCACCCTGAATTGCGGCACCAATGGCAACCACTTCATCGGGGTTGACCCCTTTACTTGGAGCTTTGCCGAAGATCTCTTTGACCCGCTCCTGAACCGCGGGCATCCGGGTCATACCACCGACCAGGACAACTTCACCGATGTCACTGGCCGACAACCCGGCATCTTTCAGGGCGGTCTGACAAGGTGCGGTCAGTTTTGCCAGCAACTCACTGCAAATACTCTCAAGCTTGGAACGGGACAGTTTAATGTTCAGGTGCTTTGGTCCCGACTGGTCAGCCGTAATAAACGGCAGGTTGATATCGGTTTCCATCGAGGTGGACAGTTCACATTTTGCCTTTTCTGCCGCCTCTTTCAGCCGCTGCAGAGCCATCTTGTCACTCCGCAGGTCGATCCCCTGATCTTTTTTGAACTCATCGGCAACATAGTCGATGATCCGTTGGTCAAAGTCTTCACCACCGAGGAACGTATCACCGTTGGTCGACTTGACTTCAAAAACGCCATCACCGAGATCGAGAATCGAAACGTCAAAAGTACCGCCGCCGAGGTCAAAAACGGCGATGGTCATCTCTTCTTTTTTATCGAGACCATAAGCCAGTGAGGCAGCCGTCGGCTCGTTAATAATCCGCAGAACGTTCAATCCGGAAATCTTGCCGGCATCCTTGGTTGCCTGACGCTGTGAATCGTTAAAGTAGGCCGGAACGGTAATAACCGCATCGGTGACTTTTTCGCCGAGATAATCTTCAGCGGTCTGTTTCATTTTCTGCAGGATCATCGCCGAAATTTCGGGGGCGCTGTACTTTTTATCCCGTGCCTCAACCCATGCGTCACCATTATCGGCTTCGATAATTTTGTACGGGCTGATCTGCAGATCCCGCTGAACCGTATCGGAGCTGAATTTCCGACCGATCAGACGCTTGATAGCAAACAGGGTATTCTCAGGGTTTGTGACCGCCTGACGTTTTGCCTGCTGACCCACCAGCCGCTCACCGCTCTCGGTGAATGCCACAATTGACGGGGACGTACGAGAACCTTCAGAGTTGGCGATAACAACAGGTTCGCCCCCTTCCATGACGGCAACACAAGAGTTTGTCGTCCCTAAATCAATACCGATAACCTTGCCCATAATTTATATCCTCCTTAGAGATTTATACGAGTTATTCCTCATTGTCCGATTTATCAATAATGTTATCTATTATTTCATCGACATTGTCTTCATCATCTGCCGGATCGTTTTCTGCAGCGACAACCGGGGCCTTTGCCAGCATGACAAATGCCGGGCGCAGCAACCGCTTGTTCAGCTGATACCCTTTCTGCATCTGATGAACAACCGTGTTGACCGGGTATTCGTCAGATTCGACCTGCCCCATAGCCTGATGGTAGGCAGGATCAAATGGTTTTCCGATAGCGTCAACCGGCTCAACCCCAAATTTC
>CAZQFI010000023.1:0-4086 GCA_964592545.1 uncultured Geobacteraceae bacterium | reverse complement strand
GGATTGCCGGTAATAAACGATTTTTTTTCGGCACAGTCGCCCGATGCGTAGATGTTGTGTGCCGAAGTTTCAAGGTATTCATTGGTGCAGATACCAAAGCGTGACGTCTCCAGCCCCGCTTTTTCCGCCAGGGAAATATTGGGCTTAACGCCAACCGAGACGATAACAAAATCGGCAGGCAGAACCCTTTCATCGTCAAGGGTCACACCCGAAACACAGCCACCTTGCCCTTCAAATGCTGTTACCCGGGCACTATTGATGACATTGACGCCCTGATCAATAATGTGGGCCTCAATCGTTTCGGCAAAATCATCGTCCATCGTCATCAACAGCACATGGGGCTGCATTTCGACGACTGTAACTTCAAGCCCAAGTTGTTTCATGACAACGGCGACTTCGATTCCAATATAGCCGCCGCCAACGACAATACATTTTTTGTGCTGCCTGGCAAAACTCCGCAGCTGCTCCATGTCACTTTTGGAGCGGACATTGACAATGTTTTTCAGGTCGATGTTGGGAATTGGCGGAATGAATGGCTGCGATCCTGTCGCCAGAACCAGATGGTCGTAGGCAAAGGTCTGTCCGCTGGCCGTTGTGACGATCTGTTGTTCCTTGTCGATCGATTCAACGGTATCGAGAATGAGTTCGGCACCGAAGTCGGTAACCAGAGTGTTGGGAATACAAAACTTTTCAACCGGTTTCTGATCAGAGATACCGTAGGGGACGGCACAACGGTTGACATTGATCTCCTCATCCTTGATCAGAGTGACCGAAAAATCTTTTTTCGCATTGTGGAGCGCGTGTACAATCAGTCGTCCGGCGGGACCACCACCGATGATAACAACTTTTTCCATGATGACCTCCTGCTAAATAAAGATATATGAATTTATGAATATATAGTGTATACTAGCGTAGCATTTTAAGGAAGATAAATGTACGTCATTTGTCTTCCGATTTTTTTGAACTCAATTTAGACCAGTTTGGTTATAGTTTGAAAGGGGACGAGTTATGAAAACGTCTGCACGGCTGGAAAATTTCCCGATCATGATGTTTGCAATCGTGATGGGGATGTCGGGGCTGAGTATTGCCTATCAAAAGGCATCACAGCTATTTCATTTTACCCATGTCATACCAAATGGATTGGCCGCACTAACCAGTGCTGTTTTTATTGCTATTGCGATGACCTATCTGATTAAATTCCTGAAATATCCACAGCAGGTCAAAGAGGAATTTAACCATCCGGTCCGGATCAACTTTTTTGCGGCAATTTCGATTTCATTGCTGCTCCTGTCGGTGATGTACCACCCGATCAATCACCAGGTCTTTGTCGGTTTGTGGTGGGCCGGGATGCTCCTTCAGGCATACTTGACCCTGCATACCATCAGTTTCTGGATTAACCGTAATCTTGAAATTAATTTTTCCAACCCGGCCTGGTTTATCCCGATTGTCGGCAATGTTCTGGTTCCCGTGGCGGGAGTTGAAATCGTCAACCGCGATTTTCTGATGTACTTTTTTTCAGTCGGGATTTTCTTCTGGATTATTTTGCTGACGATTATTCTCAACCGGATTATCTTTCACCACGTGCTGGCACAGAAATTTATGCCGACCCTGTTTATTTTCATCGCGCCACCGGCTGTCGGGATGATTTCGTATGTCAAGCTGACAGGTGAATTTGACCTGTTTGCCAGTTTTCTCTACAACATCGGTCTGTTCTTTACTCTGCTGCTGCTGTTTATGTACAAGAACTTCATCAAACTTGAATTCTTTATTTCGTGGTGGGCATTTACTTTTCCGCTGACGGCGATGACCATTGCTTCAATCCTCGCTTACCATAAGACGCAGTCGGTTTTTTGTTACTATGCGGCGATGGGATTGCTGGCCCTTGCGACCTGTGTGGTTGCCTTTGTCGCTTACAAAACGCTCTATCACATGAAAAAGAAGGAAATTTGTGTCATCGAATAAATGACCTATCGAATAGAAATAAAAAAGCTCACCCGCGATTGATGTCGGGTGAGCTTTTTTGTTTCCAGATACCTGTTACCTGTTACGCATGTTTCTCGCGCAGCAGACGTTTGTTGATTTTGCCAACGCTGGTTTTGTCAATCGCATCGACAAATTTAACTTTCAGCAGCACCAGTTGTTTCGAGATGATCCCTTTGTCGATAAAGCTGCGAATATGTTGCACCAGCTCCTTTTCGACAAGTTCGACCCCCTCTTTTTTAACGATCAGTGCCAGCGGTCTCTCTCCCCATTTCTGATCGGGGAGACCGATGACGGCCACTTCACCGACGCCTTGATAGGTTGCCAGCAAATCTTCAACCTCGAGAGACGAAACCCATTCCCCGCAAATTTTGATAACATCCTTGATCCGGTCGGTAATCTTGATGTAGTTGTTTTTGTCTTTACTGGCAACATCACCGGTGTGGAGATAACCGCCGCGCCACAGATTCTCGGAGTTGCGCTGGTCTTTCAGATAGCCTTGAGTCAGCCACGGTGAGCGGACAACGATTTCGCCGACACTTTCGCCATCAGCGGGGATATCCTCCATCTCTTCATCGACAATTCTCAGATCGACCAGCGGAATCGGCCGCCCGGTTTTACAGCGGACACTTAATTCTTCCTCTTCACTCAGATCGTCTTCGGTGACATGGGCAATGGTAAGAATCGGGCAGGTCTCCGACATACCGTAGCCGGTGTAGATATCGATACCACGTTGCAGCGCTGCCTGGCACATCGCCCTCGGCAAAGCCGACCCACCGATGAGCATTTTCAGTCGTGACAGATCGATCTCCTTGAACATCGGGTGGCTCATCAGCAGGTGAAGAATTGTCGGAACACAGTGGGAGAAGGTGACCTTTTCCTTGTCGAGGAGGGTCAGCAGCATTTCGGGGGTGTATTTCCCCGGATAAACCTGTTTCAGTCCCAGCGCTGTTGCCATGTAGGGAACACCCCAGGCGTGGACGTGGAACATCGGGGTGATCGGCATATAGACATCCTGCTGATGAAACCGTCCCTGATGAAGGACCGTTCCCAGTGCGGCCAAACCGCCAAGGGTGTGGAGTACCAGCTGGCGGTGACTGAAATAAACCCCTTTGGGCATCCCGGTAGTGCCGGTGGTGTAGAAGGTGGTGGCACGGGTGTCTTCATCAAAATCGGCAAAATCAAACTGATCGGAACTTCCTGCCAGCAATGCTTCGTATTCACCGGCAAAGGTCAGCGAGGTTTCGGGCTGCTGTTGTCCATCCTGGAGCAGGATGTACTCTTTCACGGTGTCGATCCGCCCCTTGATCTGTTCCAGCAGCGGAAGGAACTCTTCGTTAACGAGGATGTAGTCGTCTTCAGCGTGATCGATGGTGTAGAGGATCTGCTCCGGAGAGAGGCGGATATTGACGGTGTGGAGCACTGCACCCAGCATCGGAACCGCGTAAAAACACTCAAGATAGCGGTGGCTGTCCCAGTCCATGACAGCAACGGTATCGCCCGGTTTGACCCCCAATTCCGTCAGGGCATTTGCCAATTTACAGATCCGCTGTCTGAATTCGGCATAGGTAAAGCGGGCCTGATCGCGGTAAACGATCTCCTGCTGCGGATCGTCGACAACGGGAGCCTGCAGGAGGTTCTTGATCAATAATGGATATGTGTAGGCAGATGGAGTACGCTGGATGAGATTGTCGGACATGGGAACCTCCTTGGTTTTATACATCAGATCACATGGTTAGATCGACAGGATATACGAACGGGGCGACCCGACGCAACAATTGTTGATTGAAACGATTGTTTTTGCTGAAAATGGAGCGACAAAAATGAAATTACCGCAGCCGCTGCTGGAAGGAGTCCTGTTGCGTCGTTATAAACGCTTCTTGACCGATATCGAATTGCCCGACGGAACAGTGGTGACGGCACATACACCCAATACCGGCAGTATGAAGCAGTGTGCGGTTCCCGGTTATCGGGTACTGATTTCGCAGACCGATAATCCAAAACGCAAGCTGAAATATACACTGGAGCTGATTCGGGTCGGCGATTTTTGGGTCGACACCCATACTCAACGGACCAACCGCATCGTTGAGGAAGCATTGCGTCATG
>CAZQFI010000022.1:0-4691 GCA_964592545.1 uncultured Geobacteraceae bacterium | reverse complement strand
GTTGCAGCAGATAGCGCAAGATCCGTGGCAAGTTATTGCCACACTGCCGCCACAGCGGCTGCCATAACAAGATCCCGGTGGCACCGGCAAAGGACAATTGCCAGCCGGCCTGCCACAGCTGCAGTGGATTTATCAGCAGTGAGATAAACGCCAATGATGCAAGTAATTGCAGCGGGTTCATGTGATATCGCCAGCAGACAAAAATACCGCCACAGACAGCCAGAGCGAATGCCCGGCGGGTTGACACAGCGTCTCCAGTCAACAGCAGATAACCAAGCAGGATCGGCAGCAGGATCAATGGAATAATGCGCTGGGGAGGCTGCCACTCAAAGAGTCGCGGGATACGGCGGTAGATTGACAGCAGAACGACATAGCCCAGGATAGCAATCATCCCCAGATGAAGTCCGGAGATCGCAAAGAGGTGGCTGATCCCGCTGCGTGCCAGGATCATGCGGAGATCGGCAGGAATAACCCGCCCTTCGCCCAACACCAGCGACCGGGTTAGATAAGCCCTCTTGTCGGGCATCAGGCGGTGAATTTCAGCAGCAACCCGGTTTCGCCACCGGACAATCTGTCGCTGGACACCTCCATGATGGGAATCAAGGACGGCAATTTTCTCCCGGTTTTTTACCCACCCCGTCATATCAACATGCTGACCAGCCAGATAACGCGGCCAGTTAAATTCACCGGGAGTCCCGAACAGCCGCGGCTTGCGCAGGCGGACGCGACAACGAATGACATCACCGGGAAGAAGTTCAGTTGTCCCTTCACCAAGGTAAAGTCGAACCTTCAAAGGGCCTTCAAGCAAAATTGTATGCCCCTTGCGAATCACAGAATTCACTTCGACAGCCAGCCAACTGCGCCCTTCGGTCAACTGCCTGACGTCATCGATAGATCCGGTTATCGTCACTTTCTTGGCAAGTTGATTAATCTGGAGAATATCGCTACGGGAAGAAAATTGCTGAGAATAACGAAGGTTGGCGAAGATAAAAAATAAAGCAAACAGGAATAAAAGGGCGAGCTTCCGCTGCGAACGCAACAGCACAAATAAAACAGATAACACAGGGAGGGAAATCCACCCCCACAAGGGGGGAAAGGGACAGACAGGAGCAAACAACAACCCAAGGACTGTCGCCACAAAAGCGAATAAAACCGGCTGCATCTCCCCTCCAATCAGCAGCTGTTCAAACAAGTTTAGAGTCAGGACACTGTCGGGACAAGAGTTTGCGTCAATCGACCAGGCGAAACGGGTCCCTGCTCGCTATTTCTTGGCCTTCTTCTGCGGATCGGTTTCATGTTTGCGAATCAGTTCTTCAGCCAAAGCAACATCCTCTTTACAACCGATGAAAACCGGAGTCCGCTCATGAATCTCGTGAGGCTGCAAATCGAGAACCGGGCGCCAACCATCGGATGCGGCACCACCGGCCTGCTCGATCAGGAACG
This sequence comes from uncultured Geobacteraceae bacterium, assembly GCA_964592545.1. Classification (GTDB taxonomy): domain Bacteria; phylum Desulfobacterota; class Desulfuromonadia; order Desulfuromonadales; family Geopsychrobacteraceae; genus Desulfuromusa. The sequence continues at coordinate 3,248 of CAZQFI010000022.1, read as the reverse complement.
CCATCGGGCTGACTTCAAACAGAACCCGCAGTTTTCCTTTCGGAAGGTCCTTGAGGTAGGGATAGAAAAAGATCCCCTGCCCTTTCAGAAGAATCTGATTGATGTCGGGAACAAAACCACCACTGTAACGCAGCTTGACACCACGATCCTCAAGTTGGGAGACAAACGCCTCAACCCCGGGAGTATAAAGATTACGCTGTCCACCCGGTGAATAAAGGTTGCCCTGTGGCTTCAGGGTGATATTTTCATTGATCAATGTATACTCCGACAACATATTCATGCCGAACTCATGAACCCCTTTGCCAACACTGTAAACAAGCGTCGTCCGGGGACCATAGAGGATATACATCGCTGCAACCTGCTTCCGTCCCGGCTGCAGCAGATCACACCCCTCAAAAATTGAAACAATCGTCCCGACAGCCAGATTGACATCAACCAGTGAAGAGCCATCCAGTGGATCAAAGGCAACCGAATATTTACCATCACAATCGGGAGAAACAGGGATGATCTCATCCATCTCTTCCGACATCATGTTGGCAACAACCCGGGAATGATCGAGCCGCTTGCGCATAATCCGATCGGCAAGAACGTCAAGAGCCAGCTGTTGTTCACCATACAGGTTCGATGTACCAGCCACCCCCAGATCACCGGTACTGATAGAATGGATAATATATTTGGAGGCCTCAGCAATTTCACAGATCAGGTGGGTCAAATTATCGTTAATGTAATGTTCACGCAAATGACGACGCAGATCGATCTGGAATTTTGTTTTCCCCGGTCTACTCATTGGACTGAAACCTCCCTGGATTCAGCATACAGATTAAAATCGGTGGGCGCTTGAACTTTCTCACCGCAACAGTTTAGCCCATATCAGGGCACGCAGCAAGGATGAACTTACGCTAATCTCTCAATTCTCGGTTTTTTTCAACTGTGGCTCAATCCGTGGAAAATCACACCACAATAAAGTTGCCCCGACAACTGCCAGCGGGATACAGAAAAGCTGAACGAACGGAATAGCCAGCATGCAGAAAACCCCGCATGAATAGCCGAGCATCAGAATCGGATGTTTAAAGATATAGCGGCGCTGTTCGGCAAAACTCAGCTGTTTTCTCATCAACACAAAAGCCATGTATTCAATCGCCAGAAAAAACAGGGTAAATAACGGTGCCAGAACGGCGTAGACCAGCGGACCAATACCGGGGATAAAGTTGATCCCGAACAGTAATCCCATAAAAAAGACAAAGACCACCATTTTTTTGATTTCAACAAAAATAGCGTTACGTGACTCTTTCCAAAAGCGGCTCAAACTGAATGGCACTTCATCAATTTCACCAACGACCAGATTTTCAGCGCGTTCCGACAACAATTCGTTGAATGGTGATGCGATCAGGTTGCCGACAACGGTAAAGGAAAAGAAGACGATAACCGTTGTCAAAAGTGATGCGACGATCCACGCCAGATAGTAAAGAACCATCCCGTACCACACCTCGGTACTTGGCGCGTAGGTCTCAAGCATCCCCTGAAACAGATCGAGGCCAAAATAGACCGACAAAATAAAAATCAGCAGGTTAATAAAGAAAGGGATTGCCAGATATTTCAGTAACCCGGGCTTTTGACGAAAGAACTTGAAAGCACGCAACGGATAGCTGAAACCACGGACAAAACCTGCAACAGGTTTAACGGCTGTTGATGCAGTATCGCGAATCATGAGATCATCCGACTGGCCGGCAAACCGGCCTCAAGAGTGGGGTAAAGGAGTTCGATTTCGAGCTTCTCCAGCATCTTCCGGTTTGACATTCGTCGCGTCTCTTTAAGAAAAGAGAACGTCAACGGGTTCATCACCCGCTCAGCTTCAGCCCAGCTCAACTGTTTGGGCTGCGGCAGATCATAAAGTTTGGCGACAGACTGGAAATAGTGACTCATACTGCTCTCCTCGCCATCACAGACGTTGAAGATATCACCAGGCTCCCCCTTCTCCATTGCCGCCAAACAGATCCGTACCAGATCGACACTATGGATCCGGTTGGTCCGGGGAGCATCCTCCGGACGCAAAACCTCATGCCCTTTCTTCAACTGGGAAATTGGCAAACGGCCCGGGCCGTAGATCCCTGTCACCCGGAGAATAATCAATTCAAATCCAAGCTTCTCAGCCTGCTCCCGCAACTGATTTTCAGCACTCACCCGCCGTTTTGCCCGCGTTGTCTGCGGATTGACCGGAGTCTCCTCGGTCACCAGTTCTTCACCACAATCACCGTAGACACCGCTGGTACTGATGTAGACAAGCCGGCTGGGGCAATTATCCGTCGATAATTTGCGGCAGAAGTTCAACATCCGGTAGTCACTGCTGCCACCTCCCTGCGGGGGCATAAAATAAAAAACGTTCTGTCCGTGCAGGATAAAATCGGGTACATCCTCCTGATAATCAAAGTTTGCTACAATCGTCCTGATCCCAGCCGACTGCGGCACAACCGTCCCCTCTTCAAAATGGATGGTTGCCTGTACCTGGTGTCCCTGTTTTATCAGTTCCTTTGCCACCCGAAAACCGATATCACCACAGCCGATGATTGTATAGTCACACATACGTCTCCCTCCCCTACCTTAAACTTTTATCAACAATTTCATAAAGATCGTTTGACAGCTCAGACTGCTGTAACCGTCGCAGTTGCTGTTCCATCAAGTTACGCCGCTGCGGTTCAAGCCGTTTCCAGCGAATCAGCGGCGCTGCCATTCGTGCGGCAACCTGCGGATTCCGCGCATCCAGCAGTAAAATCTGATCGGCCAGCAGTTTGTAACCAGCACCGTCGGGACGGTGGAACACTGCCAGATTCTGGTAAAAAGCCCCCAACAGAGCCCGAACCCGATTTGGATGACTTAAACTGAAAGCATCATGCTGCAACAATGCCTCAACCTCGGCAAACGTCTCGGCACGGTGAGACAATGCCCGGATAGAGAACCATTTATCGATCAATAATGGATAGGATGTCCACTGCTGATAAAAATCGTCGATAATCTCTGACCTGTCAGCGGCATCACTGTCGACCAGAACCGAAAATGCCGCGAGGCGGTCGGTCATATTGGTTGCGGTCCGGTACTGTCGCAGCGACAATTCGGTGACATCAGGGGTTTCAAGCCGCTGCAGTAACGACAGGCAAAAGTTTCCCAGACTGCGTCGGCCAACCGCCTGAGGATTGAGAGAATAAACGTCACCGGCATTGAAGCAGTTCCGATAACGCTCCAACAGGAGCGAT
>CAZQFI010000021.1:0-2789 GCA_964592545.1 uncultured Geobacteraceae bacterium | reverse complement strand
GGCATCACGGTAGGCGGTCAAAACCGGCTGCAAAGCAGCAAACGCATCCAGAACCTGCAGGTGAGTCTCGGTTCGCTGTAAATTCTGATGCTCATGCTGACCATAAATATTCACCAGACCGCTCACCAGTTCACGCAGCTGGCTCAACGACACGGGAGACCCGTTGATAAAAATACGGTTTTTCCCCGAACGGGTGATCACCCGCCGAACCAGCAATTCTTCAGCACTGTCAAGCCCCGCAGCTTCGAGTTTCTGCCGCAAAGACGGATCACCATTCAGCTCAAAAATCGCTTCAACAGCGGCCTGTTCTTCTCCGGTACGGATAATTTCGCCGCGCGCCCGGCCACCAAGCAGCAGATTGACGGCATCGATAATGATCGACTTCCCCGCCCCCGTTTCACCGGTCAAAACGTTGAAACCTGCCCTGAAAGTGACGTGGAGGTTCTCTATGATGGCAAAATTTTTGATAATGAGATCGGTCAGCATAAATTTAACGCTTAGCGCTCGCCCCAGCTCAATTTTGTCCGCAGAATTTCGAAATAATCTTTACTCGGGCTGGTCACCAGGCGGGTGCGCGATTCCGACCGGCTCACCTCGACAACATCACCCGGTAACAATTTGCGCCCCACCTGACCGTCCCCGGTGAAAAAGACAACATCGTCTTCGAACTTGACCTTGATCTCAATAACCGAGCGGCTCCAGACCATAATCGGGCGATTGGTCAGCATGTGAGGACAAATCGGGGTAATCAGCAAACTGTTGATATCGGGATAGATGATCGGACCCCCTGCTGCCAGATTATAACCCGTCGATCCCGTCGGGGTCGAAATAATCAGTCCATCGGCCTTGTAGCTGGTCAGGTGACGGCCGTCAACACAGGCATCCATGTCGATAATCCGCGCCAGCGCCCCCTTGTTGATCACAACATCGTTGAGAACAGTAAATTGACCGACAACCTTGTCCCCCCGCCGGATTGAGGCATCGAGCATCATCCGGTCAGAGACCTGATAATCGTCAGCAATGATCCGCTCAAGCATTTCGGGCAGTTCATCACGGGTAATTTCGGTCAGAAACCCGAGCTGACCCAGATTGACCCCGACAATCGGAACGTTGCGGTCACCAATTTGCCGGGCAACCGAAATCAGGGTTCCGTCTCCACCGAGGACAATCACCAGATCGACCAGATCGGGAATCTCCTCGCCGGAGGTCCCGTTCACCTGACCGATCTGTTCGGCCAGAGTATCCTCCAGGAGGGCCTCGATATTCTCCCGTCTGAAGCGTGCACAGATTTCAGCAGCTATCTGCTCGACTTCCGGATGATTTTTTTTCGCGTAAATACCAACTTTTTTCAGCATCGATTCACCAATACAAAACGGAAAGTTGCAAATTATTGCCGACCAACCAACAAGTGCTGACAATTATCATAAAGTCGCTGCCAAAGTCCATCTCATTGGATATTGTTGTGATGACAAATGGCGTGCTACATTGGCGCAGCAATTTTGTCGGGAGAAAATATGGATCTATTTGAGCAAACAGCGCAAAACAGCACCAACACCCCTCTCGCAGAACGGATGCGGCCACAAACCCTTGATGAGGTTGTCGGTCAACACCACCTGCTGGGAGCAGGGAAGCTGTTACGACAGTTGATTGAAACCGATCAACTCACCTCAATTATTTTTTGGGGACCGCCCGGAACAGGGAAAACGACCCTTGGCCGCGTGATCGCCAACTGTACCAAAAGCCGCTTTGTCTTCTTTTCGGCAGTTCTCGGCAGCATCAAGGATGTCCGGGAAATTGTCGCCGAGGCAAAACAGCAGCGCGCTTATCATGGGCGCAAAACCCTGCTGTTTGTCGATGAGATCCACCGTTTCAATAAAGCGCAGCAGGATGCCTTCCTCCCCTCGGTCGAAAAAGGGGAACTGACTCTGATCGGGGCGACCACCGAAAACCCCAGTTTCGAAGTCAATTCGGCACTCCTGTCACGCTCGCGGGTCTTTGTCCTTGAGCCTCTCGCCCCCGAAGATCTGAAAATCCTTCTACACCGGGCAATCACGTCACAGCAGGGGTTAAATCGTCCCGAGCTGCAGATTGAAGACGCCGCTCTCGACTTCTTTGCCGAACAGGCCGATGGTGATGCCCGGGTCGCCCTCGGGACCCTCGAAGTCGCTGCAGCAGCAACCCGAAATAACCGTATTTCCCGCGAAACAGCCATCGAATCACTGCAGAAAAAAGCCCTCCTTTACGACAAGGGGGGCGAAGAACACTACAACGTTATTTCGGCTTTTATTAAGAGTATGCGTGGTTCCGACCCCGACGGGGCCATCTACTGGCTGGCACGGATGCTTGAGGCGGGGGAAGATCCGCTGTTCATTGTCCGGAGAATGGTCGTTTTCGCTTCGGAAGATATAGGCAACGCCGACCCGCGTGCGTTACAGATTGCCCTGGCAGTGCAACAGGCCGTTCACTTCGTCGGCCTGCCCGAAGCACGAATCAATCTGGCACAGGGCGTCACCTACCTGGCAACCGCACCCAAAAGTAACGCGAGCTACACAGCCATCAATGAAGCACAGGCTGAGGTCAAGACCTCGGGAACGCTATCAATTCCCAAACACCTCCGTAATGCCCCAACAAAACTGATGAAACAGCTCGATTACGGCAAGGGGTACAAGTACGCCCATCACTACCGTGATGGAGTGGCCGACCAGACCCATCTCCCCGATGAACTTAGTGGCAAAGTTTTTTATCGACCGACCGATCGGGGCTACGAAAAAATGATTGCAGAGCGCCTC
>CAZQFI010000020.1:0-7062 GCA_964592545.1 uncultured Geobacteraceae bacterium | reverse complement strand
GTCCCCAGTTCTACTTCCGGACCACCGACGTGACCGGCATTGTCGAACTGCCCGAAGGTGTCGAGATGGTCATGCCCGGTGACAACATCGCCATGACTGCCGAGCTGATCACCCCGATCGCCATGGACAAAGAACTGCGCTTTGCAATCCGCGAAGGTGGCCGTACCGTTGGCGCCGGCGTGGTGAGTGAAGTTATCGAGTAATAGCAACATTTCAGTGAATCACTTCCTTCCGGCGCAGGCCGGAAGGAAGATTTAAGAGGTAAGTGCTATGCGTGACATTGTCACTCTTGCCTGCACCGAGTGCAAGCAGCGGAACTACACCACAACAAAGAACAAGAGAAACACTCCTGATAAGCTGGAGTTTAACAAGTACTGCCGTTTCTGCCGGAAACATACTCCTCATAAAGAGACGAAGTAGCCGGACATAAGCAGTCAGCGAGATTAGAATAGTAGGCCAGTAGCTCTAACGGCTAGAGCACCGGACTCCAAATCCGGGTGTTGGGGGTTCGAATCCCTCCTGGCCTGCCACATATTTGCGAATTAGTACCTCAGCGAGGCCAGTAGATCGATGATTGGAAATGTAAACGAGTTTTTTGCCAACGTCAAAGCAGAGCTTAAGAAAGTTACTTGGCCGTCCAAGAAAGATACCTATGCGTCAACGACGGTCGTTATCGTACTGGTTTTGCTCTGTGCGGTCTTTCTTGGTGGTGTTGATATGATTCTTTCGCGCCTTATCCGTCTAATCCTCGGTTGAGGATAAAAGGACTTTAAGCAAAAGGACTTTGCCATGGCAATGAAGTGGTACGGCGTGCATACCTATTCGGGGTATGAAAATAAGGTAAAATTAAATCTTGAAGAGCGGATTCGCTCCATGGCAGTTGAAGAGCTGTTTGAGGAGATTTTAATTCCTTCGGAGACTGTGGTTGAGATGCGCAAAGGGGAGCGCAAAACCTCAACCCGCAAGTTCTTCCCGGGATATATCCTGATCAAGATGGAACTCAACGATGAGACCTGGCATGTTGTCACCGGAACAGCAAAGGTGACCGGGTTTGTTGGTGGTGCGCAAAATCCTCCGCCGATCCCTGAAGCTGAAATTGCCAAGATCACGAATCGGATGGAAGAGGGTGTTGAGAAGCCGAAGCCCAAGGTTGAATTTGAAATTGGTGAGACTGTTCGTGTTGTTGATGGCCCGTTTCTCAATTTTACCGGTGTCGTGGAAGATGTTCGCCCCGACCGCGGTACGTTAAAAGTTATGGTCAGTATTTTCGGTCGGGTCACCCCGGTTGAACTTGAATTTATCCAGGTAGAAAAAACCAGCTAAGCTGGGATGAGTGTTTCGTTCGTTTAAGGAGTCAGTAATGGCCAAAAAAATTGTCGGACAGATTAAATTGCAGATCCCTGCTGGTCAGGCGAACCCGTCGCCGCCAGTTGGTCCCGCGCTTGGACAGCACGGTGTCAATATCATGGAGTTCTGTAAACATTTCAATTCTAAAACCCAGGAGCAGGCCGGGTTGATTATCCCTGTGGTAATTACCGTTTTTGCTGATCGATCCTTCTCCTACATCACCAAGACTCCTCCGGCTGCCGTGCTGCTGCTGCGTGCTGCAAAGCTGAAAAAAGGGTCTGGTGTTCCGAATAAAGATAAGGTTGGAAAAGTGACCAAGGATCAGATCCTCGAAATTGCCCGACTGAAGATGCCGGACCTCAATGCTTTCTCGGAAGAGGCTGCAATGCGGATTATTGAGGGTACTGCACGCAGTATGGGAATTGAAGTCGCCTGAGACGGCGAATAGTGGAGATAGAAGATGGCAACAGGTAAAAACATCAAGAAGGCAAAAGATCTCGTTGATCGTTCCAAGCTCTATGGGGTCGATGAGGCCCTCGAGTTGATTAAACAAGGCTCCTTTGCAAAGTTCGATGAAACTGTCGACGTCAGTGTTCGCCTGGGGGTTGATCCTCGTAAGGCGGATCAGATGATTCGCGGCGCAGTGGTTCTGCCGAATGGTCTGGGCAAAGACGTAAAAGTTCTGGTTTTCGCCAAGGGTGAAAAAGCTCAGGAAGCTGAAGCTGCCGGTGCCGATTATGTTGGTGCAGAAGATCTGGCTGAAAAGATTCAAGGTGGCTGGTTCGAGTTTGATACCGCTATCGCGTCTCCCGACATGATGGGTGTTGTCGGTAAAATCGGTCGGGTTCTTGGTCCACGTGGTTTGATGCCGAACCCCAAGGTTGGGACTGTGACGATGGATATTGCTCGGGCAGTCGAAGAGGCAAAATCGGGTAAAGTCGAGTACCGTGTCGAAAAAGCCGGAATTATCCATGCTCCGGTTGGCAAGGTTTCGTTTGATGCTGAAAAGCTGAAAGAGAACCTCCTGTCACTGATGGATGTGCTGGTGAAGGCCAAGCCATCAACGGCAAAAGGGACTTACCTGAAAAAAGTTTCACTTTCAAGTACAATGGGTGCAGGAATCAATCTTGACATCCCACAATTACAGGCTTTATTCAAGTAGATTGCCTACTTGATTTACAGGCTCAAAGTCAAAGACAGCAGGTATGCAGAGCATTTAATGGTTGCCCCACCTGCCGAGGCTGTCGGGTGCTGTGACGATTCGTTTCGTCTCTCCCCTCAACTTGACTTGGGCGGGATTTTGTATCCCAAGACTTTTTACGAAAGGAGGAGAGTAGATGAACAGGACAGAAAAAGAACAGATTGTTCAGGAGCTTGCACAGCGTCTTGCTGATACTCAGGCTGCTTTTTTAGCGGACTATCGTGGTATCAATGTTGAGCAGGCAACGCAACTGCGGCGTGAGTTAACTCAGGCTGGGGTTGAGTATCGGGTTGTTAAAAACAAGCTGCTGAAGCTTGCGGCACAGGGAACCCCTTCCGAGGAACTGCAGCCCTTCTGCGTTGGTCCAACTGCGATTGCACTGTCGGGTGCTGATCCGGTTGCCCCGGCTAAGATTCTCAGTAAATTTGCAAAAGAAATCGATGCATTTGAGCTGAAGGCTGGCGTTTTAAGTGGCAAGCTGCTGACCGTTGCCGAAATCGGCGCACTGGCGGATCTTCCAAGTCGTGAAGAATTGCTGGCGAAGGCATTGAGTTCCATGAATGCTCCGGTATCCAACTTTGTTGGTACGATGGCAGCTATTCCGCGTTCTCTGGTTCAGGTACTGAACGCAATTGGTCAAAATAAAGCGGCTTAATTCAGGTAAATACAAAAAATAATAGATTACATACATAAATACGGAGGAAAAAATGGCTGAAATTACTAAAGAGCAAGTTGTTGAATTTATTGAGAACATGACCGTTCTGGAGATGGCTGAGTTCGTTAAGGAACTCGAAGAGAAGTTCGGTGTTTCCGCAGCTGCTCCTGTCGCCGTTGCTGCTGCTCCTGCTGCCGGTGATGCTGGCGGTGCTGAAGAGAAGAGCGAGTTTGACGTTGTTCTGACCAGTTTCGGTGACAAGAAAATCAACGTCATCAAGGCTGTCCGTGCAATCACCGGTCTTGGTCTCAAGGAAGCTAAAGAGATGGTTGACGGCGTTCCCAGCACTGTTAAAGAGGGCGTTTCCAAAGACGAAGCTGAAGATGTACAAAAACAACTCGAAGAAGCTGGCGCTAGTGTGGAGCTGAAATAGTAGGCTCTCTCTTATAGTTTGCTTTTAGCCAAGGTCGCTTTGCGCGACCTTGGCTATTGTCGTTGTCAGCCTCGGTAAATTCCGGGGTGGACCTGTCTTGGTCCAGAGTGGTGTCCGATCGGCTCATTTATTTTAGACCCGTGACCCTGACCCCAAAGGAGAAATCATGGCGTATTCGTTTGCGAATAATCCGCTCCTCAGGAAGCATTTCGCAAAGGTTACGAATATCATCGATATTCCAAACCTCATTGATATTCAGAAAACTTCATATAAAAGATTCCTGCAAGCTGAATTGCCCCCGCAAGATCGCAAACAAAGCGGTCTTGAAGCGGTATTTCGCTCTGTGTTTCCGATCCACGACTTCAGTGATACCTGCTCCATGGAGTATGTCTCCTATGGTCTGGGGACTCCAAAATACGATGTCGAGGAGTGCCACCAGCGTGGCATGACCTATGCGGCCCCGATTAAAGTCAAGGTTCGACTGGTGACCTGGGACGTCGATAAGGACGCGGGAACTCAGTCGATCCGCGATATCAAGGAGCAGGAAGTCTATTTCGGCGAAATTCCGCTGATGACGGAGAACGGGACCTTTATTATTAACGGTACTGAGCGGGTTATTGTCAGCCAGTTGCACCGTTCTCCCGGCGTTTTCTTCTCTCATGACAAGGGAAAGACCCATTCAAGCGGGAAGGTTCTCTTCAGTGCACGGGTCATTCCGTATCGTGGTTCCTGGCTCGACTTTGATTTCGACCATAAGGATCTTCTTTGGGTTCGGATTGACCGTCGGCGCAAGCTGCCGGCAACAGTTTTATTGAAGGCTCTGGGTTACACGACAGAAGAACTGCTGCGTTACTACTACGACCTTGAAGATATTTCGTGGGATGGTAAGGGGTACACCAAAAAGGTCAACTTTGATCTCCTCGCCGGAAAGCGCGCCAGCACCGATATCCTCTCCAAGAGCGGCGACGTTCTGGTTAAGGCGAACCGTAAATTTACCCGCTCGGCCATCCGAAAGCTGAATGAAGAGGGGATAGAATCTATTCCCATCACTGAGGAAGAGCTGGTCGGCCAGGTTGTTGTCAGCGATATCGTTGACGAGGCGACGGGTGAAGTTATCCTTGAGTGCAATGGTGAGCTGACAGAGTCGAAACTCGAAGAGTTGCGGGAGAAGGGGATCAACGCCTTCTCTATCCTGTTCATCGATCACCTGTATGTCGGTTCCTATTTGAGCGACACCCTGCGGGTTGATAAAGTTGACACGGCAGAGGACGCCATCATCGAGATCTTCCGCCGGCTGCGTCCCGGAGATCCTCCGACAATCAGAACCGCGACCACCTTGTTTGAAAGTCTGTTTTTCAATGCGGATCGCTACGATATTTCTGAAGTCGGTCGCTTGAAACTTAACCATAAACTTGGTCTCGACAGTCCGCTCAACCTGTCGACTTTGACCAAGGAAGATATTCTCAAGGTTGTCCATTACCTGGTTGATCTGCGCAACGGTAAAGGGACAATTGACGATATTGACCACCTCGGCAACCGGCGTGTCCGCGCTGTTGGTGAGCTGCTCGAAAACCAGTATCGGGTCGGTCTGGTACGGATGGAGCGGGCGATTAAGGAGCGGATGAGTCTGCAGGATGTTGACAGCCTCATGCCTCACGATCTGATCAACTCCAAGCCGGTCTCTGCGGTTGTGAAAGAATTTTTTGGTTCTTCGCAGCTGTCCCAGTTTATGGACCAGACCAATCCTCTGTCCGAGGTAACACACAAGCGTCGCCTGTCGGCACTTGGACCGGGCGGATTGACTCGTGAACGGGCCGGTTTTGAGGTTCGTGACGTCCATCCGACTCACTATGGCCGCGTCTGTCCGATCGAGACCCCTGAGGGTCCGAATATCGGTTTGATTGCTTCGTTGTCCACCTACGCCCGGATCAACGAATACGGTTTTGTTGAGACGCCCTACCGGATCGTCAAAGACGGGGCGGTGACCAATGAGATCAAATATTTCTCGGCACTCGAAGAAGAAGGGCCGGCCATTGCTCAGGCCAATGCTCCGATCGATGAGAACGGCAAGTTTATCAACGAACTGGTCAACGTACGTCAGACGGGTGAGTTTATGCTGCTTCCGCCCGATCAGATTGATCTGATGGACGTATCGCCGAAACAGATCGTGTCGGTTGCTGCGGCATTGATTCCGTTCCTTGAGAATGACGATGCCAACCGGGCCCTGATGGGGTCGAACATGCAGCGTCAGGCGGTGCCGTTACTGCGTACTGATGCCCCACTGGTTGGAACGGGGATGGAGCGGGTTGTTGCTCACGATTCAGGGAACTCGGTGGTTGCACGTCACGACGGTGTTGTCGAAAGCGTCGATGCCGACCGGATCGTTATCCAGATTGATGATAAGGATATCGATGAAACCGGGACCGGTGTTGATATCTACAATCTCCACAAATTCAGTCGGTCGAATCAGAATACCTGTATTAACCAGAAGCCGATCGTCAAGGTTGGAGACCGGGTCACCCGCGGCCATGTTATTGCTGATGGACCTTCAACACAATGGGGTGAGCTTGCACTTGGGCAGAACGTCCTTGTCGCGTTTATGCCGTGGCACGGTTACAACTTTGAGGATTCGATTCTCATTTCCGAGAAACTGGTTCAGGACGACCGTTACACCTCGATTCATATAGAAGAGTTCGAGTGTGTCGCCCGTGATACCAAACTGGGGAAAGAAGAGATTACCGACGATATCCCCAATCTCGGCGAAGATGCCCTGAGTGACCTTGATGAGTCGGGAATTATCCGGATTGGCGCCAGCGTCAAGCCGGGAGATATTCTGGTCGGCAAGATTACTCCCAAAGGGGAGACACAGCTCTCTCCTGAGGAAAAGTTGCTGCGGGCGATCTTCGGCGAAAAAGCGGGTGATGTCAGAGACACCTCGCTGCGGGTTCCACCCGGCGAAGAGGGTGTTGTTATCGGCGCCCGGGTCTTCTCCCGTAAAGGGTTCGATAAGGATGCCCGAACGGAGCAGATCGAAGCCCGTGAAATCGAGAAGCTGCTCAAGGATAAGGATGACGAAATTCGTATCCTGCGCAAATCGACCCGGAACAAGATCAAGTCACTGCTGGTCGGTTTGACGGCTGCCGTTTCCATTGAAGATGACGCCGGCAAGGTTATCCTGCCGAAACGGCGGAAGATCACCGAGGAGGCTTTTGATAAAGTTCCTTTTGATCGGATTCGCGAGATTTCCGTGACCGGTAACGGTGAAGACGAGGAACGAATTAACAATCTGTTGGACCGATTGACCGAGCGTGAGCAACTGATTGCCGCTGTCTTTGATGACAAAATTGATAAGTGCAAGCGTGGCGATGACCTCCCACCGGGCGTTATCAAGATGGTCAAGGTTTATATCGCGATCAAACGCAAGCT
>CAZQFI010000019.1:0-1849 GCA_964592545.1 uncultured Geobacteraceae bacterium | reverse complement strand
TCTGGGAGTTCTGATCTGTTATGAGGCCATTTTCCCGGGGCTGGCGCGTAACTATGTGCAGCATGGGAGTGACCTGCTGGTTAATCTGACCAACGATGCCTGGTTCGGGCGCTCATCGGCCCCGTGGCAGTTGCTGGCAATGACCCGTTTTCGGGCGATAGAGAATCGTATCTGGATTGCCCGCGTCGCCAATACCGGCGTTTCAGCGTTAATTTCCCCAGCAGGGCGGGTGACTCTGGCGGGGCCGATATTTGTTCCGCTGCAACTTGTCGGGGATGTTGGCTTAGGTGCCGAGGCAACATTTTATACCCGCTTCGGGGATGTTTTCGCCTATATTTGCTTGACGATCAGTGGCGTTTTTCTGGCCATTGTTTTGTGGTATAAAAAACGTTCATTCTGATCGTGAAAGGGTTCTGATGTGAAAGCAACCGCAATTATCCCCGCACGTTATGGATCAACCCGTTTCCCCGGAAAGCCGCTCGCACTTATCAATGGCCTGCCAATGATCCAGCATGTCTGTCAGCGGGTTTCCCGCGCTACAACGGTTGATCGGGTGATTGTCGCGACCGATGATGAACGGATTGTTGCGGCGGTGGCAGCTTTTGGTGGTGAGGTGATGCTGACCCGCACGGATCATCCGACCGGTACCGACCGGTTGGCTGAGGTCGCGGCACATATCGATTCCGAATTGATCGTCAACGTTCAGGGGGATGAGCCGCTGATCGATCCCCGTATGGTTGACCAGGCGGTCGCTCCACTGGTGGAAAATCCGCAGATCCAGATGGGAACTCTCGCCAGTGCAATTGATAACATTGACGATTTTCATAACCCGAATGTTGTCAAAGTGGTTAAGCAGCAGGGCGGACTGGCTCTCTACTTTTCACGTGCACCAATCCCATGGCCTCGTGATCTCACCCCCGATCAACTTGCAGAAGAACTTCCCCGACTGGGTGTGCTGCGTCACATCGGTCTCTATGTTTATCGCCGTCAGTTGCTTCTCGATTACCCTTCGTGGCCGAAGACTCCGCTGGAAACCCTTGAGAACCTGGAACAGTTGCGTGCCCTTGAGCGGGGAATTGGCCTCTATGTTGCCGAGACCGAATTCAGTTGTCACGGGGTCGATACCCCTGCCGATCTGAAACGGGTTGAGGCGCTTCTCGCTGCTGAAAATCAATAATTAAAACAGGCTGTTAATCTATTTTTTAGATTCTGGACGGTTTTTTGCATATCGGGGTTTCATTCGCCTCTGTTTCTGTGTAGAATCGGCTATTCTTTACGGTTTGTTTCTTTCATACTGGCAATCAGCAATTTCTGTAAAAGGACGGAATGAGTCAATGAAAACGAAGTTTCTCTTTGTGACCGGGGGGGTCGTCTCTTCCCTTGGTAAAGGATTGGCGGCGGCTTCAATCGGGGCGTTGATGGAAGCGCGGGGATTGAAGGTTTCGATGCAGAAGATGGACCCCTATATCAACGTCGATCCCGGCACGATGAGTCCTTTTCAGCATGGTGAAGTTTTTGTCACCGATGATGGTGCCGAAACCGATCTCGATCTGGGCCATTATGAGCGTTACACCTCTGCGCAGTTGTCACGTAAATCAAATTTCACGACCGGGCAGGTGTACGATTCAGTCATCCGCAAGGAGCGGCGTGGTGATTATCTTGGCGGGACGGTTCAGGTTATCCCTCACATCACCAACGAAATTAAACAGAAAATTCTCGATAATGCCAAAGGTGTCGATATTGCGATTGTTGAGGTTGGTGGAACGGTCGGTGATATTGAGTCGTTGCCGTTTCTTGAAGCGATTCGTCAGTTCCGTGCCGACCGCGGTCGTGAAAATGTCCTCTATAT
>CAZQFI010000018.1:0-1691 GCA_964592545.1 uncultured Geobacteraceae bacterium | reverse complement strand
TGGTGATTCCAGCTGACCTGGCCTATGGTGAGCAGGGTGCGCCACCGACCATTCCGCCCAATGCTGTTCTTGTTTTTGATGTTGAATTGCTCGAAGTATTGAAATAATGATGTGCCGGCCGCACCGGTGCTGTGCCAGTTTTTAAAGGGATCAGTTATCAGCTTCTGGAAGAAACTGACTGATAATGATCAGGGCAATGCTGACAAGCAGTAATATCTCAAACATAAGAGGTCTCCATAATCTGTCGTGTTTATGATTTTACTGTAAGGCACTTGTGTGACAGAAAAAGACACTCACTGTTTGGTTTTTAGGGCAGTGGAGCGAATTCAGTCTGGTGAATTGCTGTTTTCTTTGCGCTGAAATGGCTGATGAGTTGATTGACAGATTAGCGAAAAATCGTATACAGTATGCAATATTTTTAGCCGTAATGTACCGTTGTCGGCGAGTATAAGTCACCGGCAATTAAGTTTTCTAGGGCAGCATTGACTTGCTGCAAAACTGATACTTGGAGGAGAGAGATGATCGAAGCCTATCTGAAACATGAAGAAGAACGGAAAGCTCTCGGAATTCCGGCGCTGCCGTTAAATCCTGAGCAGACGACTGGTCTGTGTGAATTATTGCAAAATCCCCCTGCAGGTAAAGAAGAATTCTTGATGAACCTGCTGACTGAGCGGGTTTCTCCGGGTGTTGACCCCGCTGCTGAAGTTAAAGCTGCTTTTCTGGCAGATATCGTTGCCGGAACAAAAAGCTCTCCTCTGATCGACAAGGTTAAAGCTGTTCAGATCCTTGGCACCATGATTGGTGGTTACAATGTTCAACCCCTGATTGCCGCACTCAGTGATGCTGATCTCGCGGATGAGGCGGCAGCAGCTCTGTCCGGCATGACCTATGTTTACGACGCTGCTGAGCAGGTTGTTGAGTTGTCCAAAAATAATGGTGCTGCGAAGAAGGTTGTTGACAGCTGGGCAAACGCCGAATGGTTTACCAGTAAGCCTGCACTGGCTGAGACGATTACCGTCAAAGTTTTCAAGGTTGAAGGTGAGATCAATACTGATGACTTCTCTCCGGCAGGTGATGCCTGGAGTCGTCCCGATATCCCGCTGCATGCGCTGGCTATGGGCAAGACCCGTTTCCCTGGTGGTATTGAGCAGATTGCCAAGTGGCGTGAAGAGGGGCATCAGGTTGCCTTCGTCGGTGACGTTGTTGGTACCGGTTCTTCACGTAAATCGGCTTGTAACAGTGTTCTCTGGTGTATCGGTGATGATATTCCGGCGGTTCCGAACAAGCGTCGCGGTGGTGTGATTATCGGGAGTGTTATTGCGCCGATCTTCTTTAATACCGCCCAGGATTCTGGTGCGTTACCGTTGCGGATGGATGTCACCAAGATGAACATGGGTGATGTTATTACCATCAATACCGTAAAGGGTGAAGTGACTAACGAAGCGGGTGAGGTGATCTCGACGTTTGAAATCAAGCCCGATACCGTTGCTGATGAATATCGCGCCGGTGGCCGGATTCCTTTGATTATTGGTCGTGCTTTGACCGATCTTTCCCGCGAAGCTCTTGGTATGGGGGCGACCGATATCTTCATTCCGGCTGATAATCCTGCCCCGAAGCCGAACCAAGGCTACACTCAAGCTCAAAAAATGGTCGGTCGCGCCTGTGGTGTTGAGGGCGTCCTTCCCGGCAGT
>CAZQFI010000017.1:0-3490 GCA_964592545.1 uncultured Geobacteraceae bacterium | reverse complement strand
GCAACAGCGTCTGATGACGACCGCAAGTTTTCAGCAGGCAAAAATGCTGGCACTTTACAGCCCGATCCGCCATGAAGTCGCGACAGAGCAAATTTTCTTTGCGGCGAGGGCAGCGGGGAAACAAGTTTTTTATCCCCGGGTTGTCGGTGAAGAGCTTGAATTCCGTGAAGTCTCATCCGCCACCGATCTGGTTGCGGGGGCGTTTGGTGTTGCGGAGCCATCTGACGGCAGTATGGTGAAGGCTGATGAACTTGACTTGATCGTCGTCCCGGGGGTCGCTTTTTCGCCTGATGGCTTTCGGCTCGGTTATGGTCGCGGTTTTTACGATCGTCAGCTCGCAGGAAGGCCGCCAACGACTGTTGCTGTCGGTCTGGGTTTTGATCTTCAGCTTGTTGATTCTCTGCCGGTTGAAGAACACGATCAACAGCTTGATTGTGTTGTCACTGAAACAAGGTTCATTCCCTGCCGGGCTTAGCGGGCAGGTTCATTATAAACATCTGCAAAGGAAGGATATTGCTGTGCAGACCGATATTTTGACAATAATATTTATTCTCGGGGCTCTTGCCGCTGGCGTATTCCTCGGTATGCTACTCCGCCGGAAACTATCTGAGTCGACGGTGAACAATGCAATCGTTGAGGCAGAAAAACTGATTAGTGATGCCGGAAAAGAGGCTGAACGAATCAGTAAAGAGGCCATTGTTCAGGCGAAAGATGTCGTCCTGCAGGCCAAAACCGATTGGGAGCAGGAAGCGCGTGAACTTCGGAAGGAGATCCATAATCAGGAAACCCGCCTGCAGCAGAAGGAGGAGAACCTCGAGCGGCGCCTTGATCATATCGACAAGAAAAGCGAAGAGCTGAGCCAGCGTGAAAATCAGTTGCGTAAACAGAGCGACCGGTTGCAGCAGAAAACTGCCGAGGTTGATAAAATTTATGCTGAACAGAAACGGCAGTTGGAACAGATTTCGGGGATGACCGGTGAACAGGCGAAACAGCAGCTGATAGATTCGATGCTCAGTGAAGCGCGTCACGATGCTGCCAAGGGGATTAAGCGGATTGAGGATGAGGCGCACGAGGTTGCCGACAAAAAAGCCAAGAAGATCATGGCACTGGCGATTCAGCGTTACGCCGGCGATTTTGTTGCTGAAAAAACGGTGAGTGTTGTCCCGTTACCATCGGATGAAATGAAAGGTCGGATTATTGGTCGTGAAGGGCGGAACATCCGTGCGATTGAGGCTGCAACCGGCATCGATCTGATCATTGACGATACTCCGGAAGCTGTCGTGATCTCCGGTTTTAACCCGGTACGTCGCGAAGTTGCCCGAATTTCCCTTGAGCGGTTGATTGCTGACGGCCGAATCCACCCGGCGCGGATTGAAGAACTGGTCGAAAAAGCTCAGGAAGAGGTCGACGAAGAAATTCGCCAGGCCGGCGAGCAAGCCACCTTTGATGTCGGTGTTCACGGCATCCATCCCGAAATCATCAAATTATTGGGAATGCTCAAATACCGGACATCCTACGGGCAGAACGTGCTGGTCCATTCGATTGAGGTTGCTTTCCTCTGTGGCATGATGGCCTCCGAGTTGGGAATCAATGTTAAACAGGCGAAACGAGCTGGTTTGCTGCACGATATCGGTAAGGCGGTCAGTCACGAGATGGAAGGATCGCATGCGGTCAATGGTGGTGATCTGGCGCGTAAGTACAATGAGTCACCCAAGATTGTCCATGCGATTGCTGCTCACCATGAGGATGAGAAGCCCGAAACGGTCCTGGCTATTCTTACCCAGGCTGCCGATGCTTTGTCGGGGGCTCGACCGGGAGCCCGGCGTGAAACCCTGGAGACCTATGTTAAGCGTCTGCGCGATCTGGAGCAGATCGGTCGATCCTTTGATGGCGTGACGGGCTGTTTTGCTATCCAGGCGGGGCGTGAGATCCGGGTAATGGTTTCGAGTGATCAGGTAACAGATGATTATTCTCATGTTCTGGCGAAGGATATTGCCAGCAAAATTGAGCAGGAGATGACCTATCCGGGGCAGATTCGGGTTAACGTCATCCGTGAAACCCGGGCGGTTGAATACGCTAAATAACGTACGCTGAAAGTTGATAAGATCTGAGCAGGACTCGACCCGCTTCCCTTCGCAGGGGAGATAGTCGGAGTCCTGCTTGTCTATGTGGAGTTTATTGGTGAAGCTATTATTTATTGGCGATATCGTTGGACGTGCCGGACGGCGCACCCTGGTTGATCACCTCGATCGCCTGATTGATCGCTATATGGTTGATCTGGTGGTCGCCAACGGTGAAAATGCCGCGGCCGGGTATGGTCTAACCGGATCGGTATTAAAAGAGTTGTTTGATGCCGGTGTCGATGTTGTGACGAGTGGAAATCATATCTGGGACAAGAAAGAGATTATGGCGATCCTTGATCGTGAGACCCGCCTGCTGCGACCGGCAAATTACCCCCCGGGGCTTCCCGGAGTCGGGAGTGGTGTTTACGAGACTGCTGCGGGAATCAAAGTGGGAATCATGAATCTTGAAGGGCGGGTCTTTATGAAAAACCTCGACTGCCCGTTTCGTGCTGCTGACGCGCTGGTCGATGAATTAAAGCGGGAAACTCCTCTCGTTTTTGTCGATTTCCATGCCGAAGCGACCAGTGAGAAGCAGGCGATGGGGTTTTATCTTGATGGTCGGGTTTCGGCGGTCGTTGGAACCCATACCCACGTTCAGACTGCCGATGAGCGAATTTTAGCGGGTGGTACCGGTTATTTGACCGACGTCGGTATGTCGGGAAGTCAGGATGCGATTATCGGCAACGAGAAGGATTCGGCGATGGAGAGATTCCTCACTCAACTGCCGGTTCGTCTCGAAGTTGCCAAAAAAGCCCCGCAACTGTCGGCGGTGTTGCTGACGCTTGATGAGAAAACGGGGCACTGTGAGCAGATTGAGAGAATTCAGGAGGCACGCTAAGGCTGTGCCGGTGATGTTGGATAATCGAAGATAGGTATTGAAAATGAATTTTGTTGAAGAGTTGACCTGGCGCGGCATGATCCACGATATCATGCCTGGTACCGAAGAACAGCTGCAGAAAGAGATGACGTCGGCCTATGTCGGGATAGATCCGACTGCTGATTCGCTGCATATCGGCCACCTGGTCGGCGTGATGATGCTCAAGCATCTCCAGATCGCTGGTCATAGACCGATTGTCCTTGTCGGTGGCGCAACGGGAATGATCGGCGATCCTTCGGGGAAATCGGCTGAGCGCAATCTTCTCGACGAAGAGACTCTCCGCCATAATGAGGCGTGCCTGAGAAAACAGCTGATGAAGTTCCTCGATTTTGAGTCAGAAGCCCCCAATGCTGCCGAGCTGGTCAATAATTACGACTGGATGAAAGATTTCAGCTTTCTGGAATTTATCCGCGATATCGGCAAGCATATTACAGTCAATTATATGATGGCCAAAGATAGTGTGAAAAAACGGCTGGGCGAAGAAGCCAAG
>CAZQFI010000016.1:0-4310 GCA_964592545.1 uncultured Geobacteraceae bacterium | reverse complement strand
GGTCGCGATTCAGCCACCGACAGCCTGTTCAATGTCGACTTTGCCACCTTTGAAGCCGACGAAGTCTATAACCAGGCTGACGCTGAAGGATTCATCAAACTGAGTGCACTGCGGTTGCGGATTGCGGCCATTCAGCGGGCCGCCAAATAGCCGCCAGATGAAAGTTATCGGGGGACGGAGTTATTGTCCCCCGTCAGTTACAGGTTCAACGTGTTGTCACGGAGTCAAAATGTATAAAAAACTCTGGGGTGGGAGATTCACGCAACCTACCGATAAATTTGTTGAAGAATTCACCGCCTCTATCGGTTTTGAGCAGCGCCTGGCCAGCTACGACATTCAGGGCTCGAAAGCCCATGCTGAGATGTTGGGTCGACAGGAGATTATCTCCGTCACCGAAGCACAGCAGATCATCGATGGGCTCGATAAAATTCTTCACGCTATCGAAGCGGGGGAGATTGAGTTTTCGGTCGCCCTTGAAGATATCCACATGAATGTCGAAGCACGGCTGATTGAGTTGATCGGTTCGGTCGGCGGAAAACTCCACACCGGCCGCAGCCGAAATGACCAGGTCGCTGTTGATATCCGGCTCTATCTGCGCGATGAGATTGACGTCATCCTCGATTACCTGAAAAAACTCGAAGATTCGCTGATTCAACAGGCGGAGAATAATCTCGATGTTATCATGCCCGGCTTCACCCATTTGCAAACAGCCCAGCCGGTTCTTTACAGTCACCACATGCTCGCCTACCGCGAGATGATCTCCCGTGACAGCAGCCGGTTGCGCGATCTGCGGGTGCGTTTCAACCAGATGCCCCTCGGTGCCGGTGCGCTGGCGGGAACAACCTTCCCGATTGACCGGGAGTGGGTCGCCGAACAGCTTGGCTTTGATGGCGTCACCCGCAACAGCCTCGACAGTGTTTCCGACCGCGACTTTGCCATTGAGTTCTGCAGCTTTGCCGGAATTCTGATGATGCACCTGTCGCGCCTGTCGGAAGAGCTGATTATCTGGTCGAGTGCCAACTTCGATTTCATCGAACTGTCCGACGCTTTCTGTACCGGCAGCTCCATCATGCCGCAGAAGAAAAATCCCGATGTCCCCGAGCTGGTTCGCGGGAAAACCGGACGGGTTTACGGCAACCTTATCTCACTGCTGACCCTGATGAAATCTCTGCCACTGGCCTACAACAAGGATATGCAGGAAGATAAGGAACCCCTGTTTGACACAATCGATACGGTCAAGGGGAGCCTTAAAATCTTTGCCGACATGATTGCTGAAATGAAAGTCAAAGCCGACAATATGCGAATTGCTGCGGCACGCGGATTTTCAACTGCAACCGATGTTGCCGACTATTGCGTCCGCAAAGGGCTGCCGTTCCGCCAGGCTCACGAAGTTGTTGGCAAGACAGTGCGATACTGTATCGAATCAGGAAAAGATATCCCCGAACTGAGCCTCGCAGAATTCAAGGAATTCTCCGACCTGATTGAGGACGATATCTACGATTTTGTGACCCTCGAAGCATCGGTCAACTCTCGAACCGCCACCGGAGGAACCGCCCGGCAGGCCGTTGAACGGGAACTGGCACGCTTGAAATCATCGCAGGAGAGATAACGTTTTGCGGGCAAAATATTTACTTCTTATTACGATTTTGGTACTGACCCTCAACGCCTGTGGCACGAAAGGGCCGGTACGACCGGTGGACAGTGAAGCCGACAATCCACCGCCGGAGAAAACCGCTCCAAAATCGAGAAATTGCGCAAATTAAGTCAAAGAGAAATATACAGGGAGGAAAACATGTTTCAAGGATCTATGGTCGCAATCATCACCCCCTTCGACAGCGAGGGACGTTTTGATGAAGAAAGTTACCGCCAGCTGGTTGAATTTCAAATTGAAAACGGAACCGATGTTATCGTCCCCTGCGGGACAACCGGTGAATCGGCAACCCTCGACTACGAAGAGCACGATCAGGTCATCAAAGCGTGTATCGATCAGGTCAACAAACGGGTTCCGGTCCTCGCCGGAACGGGTTCGAATGCCACCGCTGAAGCAATTGCCATCTCTCAGCATGCCAAAGAGATGGGAGCCGATGGTGTCCTGCTGGTTTCTCCCTACTACAATAAACCGTCGCAGGAAGGACTTTATCAAAATTTTAAAGCAATCGCCGAGAATGTTGCGATTCCGCAAGTCCTCTATAATGTCCCGGGACGAACCGGCATGAATATGACTGCTGATACCACTGTTCGACTCGCCGAGATTGATAACATTGTTGCGATCAAGGAAGCATCAGGCGATATTACCCAGGCAAGTGAAATTATTGCCCGCGCCGGGGATAAAATTGACGTGTTGTCGGGGGATGATTTTCTCACCCTGCCGCTGATGGCATGTGGCGCCAAAGGGATTATCTCGGTCACCGCAAACATTATCCCGCAGCAGGTCAAAGCGATGGTGACGGCCATTCAGGAAAACCGCTGGGCTGAGGCAAAAAAGCTCCATCTGGAACTGCTTGATATCCATCAGGTCATGTTTATCGAGTCCAATCCGGTCCCGGTCAAAACGGCTGTGGCATTGATGGGCAAGTGTCGTACCGACGTCCGTCTGCCACTGGTCGATATGCAGCCGGGAACGCTCGAAACACTCAAGACGGTATTGCGTCAACACAAATTGATTTAAGAACAACAACCACAGAAATGACAGGGAACAGCGGATTTGTCCTGCTCAAGAGCTCTGTGATGAATTGAGGATAAAGATATGAACGTAGCTATTGTCGGTGCTGCCGGTCGAATGGGCGGTCGCCTGATTCAGGCTGTTGTTGCAGCAGACGGACTGGAACTTGTCGGAGCAACGGAACGTCCCGGCCACCCCCAGATTGGAACCGATGCCGGCATGCTGGCAGCAGTCGGTGAGCTGGGAATCAAAATAAGTGATGATCTTGAAGCAACGCTGCTCGAAGCCGACGTGCTGATTGACTTCACCTTTCCCGAAGTGACTCTGAAGAATCTTGAGATCTGTGCGAAATTGGGAAAAAAGGTTGTCACCGGGTCAACCGGATTCACTCCTGAGCAAAAACAGCAGGTGGAGAAATTTGCTGAGCAGGTTTCTGTCGTTATGGCACCCAATATGAGTGTTGGGGTTAACGCCTGCTTTAAACTGCTGAAGGAAGCGGCAAATATCCTCGGTGACGATTTTGATGTCGAAATCGTTGAGATGCACCACAACAAGAAAAAAGATTCCCCATCGGGGACCGCGGTACGCATGGGTGAAGTTGTTGCCGAAGCCCTTGGCCGCGACTACAACAAGGTTGCCAACTATCACCGTGAAGGGATGTGTGGCGAACGAACCCACGATGAAATCGGTATGCAGACAATCCGTGGTGGCGATATCGTCGGTGAGCACACCGTCTATTTTATCGGCATGGGCGAACGGATCGAGATCAGCCACCGCGCCATGAGCAGAGACATGTTTGCCCGCGGAGCGGTACGGGCCTGCCAGTGGCTGCAGGATAAAGACACCGGTCTTTACGATATGCAGGATGTTCTGGGGCTGACATAAACATCAGAGAACTCGACCAGACAAGCGTTTCAATATCCCGAAGGGATGGCAATCTGTCCCGTTTTAGAAATCAGGAGATTTTATTTCATGGCACGTATCAATGACAATTATCTGAAACTTCAGGCGGGTTACCTTTTTCCCGAAATCAGCCGGCGGGTCACCGAATTTACCCAAGCAAACCCCGCTGCAACTGTCATCCGGCTGGGGATTGGTGATGTCACCAAACCCCTGGTTCCTGCCGTCTTGAAAGCCTTTCACGAGGGCGTCGATGAGATGGCTGATGCAGCAACGTTTCACGGCTACGGTCCCGAGCAGGGTTACGACTGGTGTGCCCAGGTGATTATCGACAAAGCGTACAAACCACGGGGTGTCGCGCTGAAGACCTCAGAGGTTTTCATTTCTGACGGCTCCAAATGTGACAGCGCCAACATCCTCGACATTTTCGATCTCAGCAATAAGGTCGCCATCGGTGATCCCGTTTATCCGGTTTATAACGATACCAACGTCATGGTTGGCCGCAGCGGGGAACTGAACGATAAAGGCTATTATGAGGGGCTGGTCTATATGCCATGCACCGAAGAAAACGGCTTCAACCCTGAGTTTCCAAGCGAGAAAGTTGACCTGATCTACCTTTGTTTCCCCAACAACCCAACGGGAACAGTTGCAACGAAAGAACAGCTGAAAGCATGGGTTGATTATGCTCGCGAGAATAACTCAATCATCCTCTTTGATGCTGCCTACGAGGCATTTATTACTGAAGAGG
>CAZQFI010000015.1:0-3167 GCA_964592545.1 uncultured Geobacteraceae bacterium | reverse complement strand
TCTGGATTTACCCCTTTATGCTTAAGCAGACTTCTTTGTTTCACGCCGAAGCGGTGTTGTTCATCAATAATTCCCAAACCAAGGTGGTGAAAATTGACCCCCTGTTGTAAAACCGCGTGGGTTCCGACAATAAGATTGATCGAGCCATCGGCAATGCCATTTAACGTTTCACGGCGGTGACCCGCTGTCATTCCACCCGTCAATAACGCTGCTCTGAGCCCTAGTTTGCCGAGCCACTGGCTCAATACTTTAAAGTGTTGTTCAGCAAGAATTTCTGTGGGAGCAATAACCGCAACCTGAGCGCGGTTTTCTATAGCGATCAGTGCTGCCATCAAGGCAACGAGGGTCTTGCCACTGCCAACATCACCCTGTAACAGCCGGTGCATCGGGTGTGGTGACATCATATCGAGCTTTATTTCTCCAAGAACCCGGCGCTGGGCAGCCGTCAGTTTGAAGGGCAACATTTTGCTTAAAGGCAGTGTGTACTTATGCTCAAAACTGAAAGCAATCCCCTCTTCCAATTGAATTCCGGCCCGTTTCAGTGCCAGTCCCAGTTCAAGAAAGAAAAATTCATCAAAAACCAGGGAGTTACGTCCACAGTCCTCCCCTTTTTCGAGTTTCTCCAGATCGGTTGTGTTATCGGGCCAGTGAACACGTTTGACGGCCTCAGACAGAGTGATGAGCTGGTGTTTTTTCCGGATTTCATCCGGGAGATAGGTTGCGACGTGTTGCGAGAAATTTTCAATCAGATTAAACCATATTTTACGGATCTGCTTCTGGCTGAGTCCTTCTGTGAGGGAATATACCGGGAGAATTCGGCCAAAATTGAGGGGATCCGACTTCAAAACGTCGGACAGATCAATTGCTGAGCTGATGAGTTCTGCGTCGGGGTGATGAATTTCTCTGAGAGCCGCAAAACGTTTTACTTCACCAATAAAAATTGCTTTTTGACCGACCGGAAAACGTTTTTGCAACCAATTTTTGCGATAGCGGAACCATTTGAGGGACACTTTTCCCGTTTTGTCACCGACAATGACTTCATAAATTCTCCGACCACTCCGGGAGGTTACTGTCTCACCGGCAGCCAGCACGGTTCCGACAAAAACCTCCTGGTGACCATCGACCAGTTGGCTGATTGTTTTGAGTTGGCGGCGATCTTCATAGCGGATCGGCAGATGGTAGAGTGCATCTTCGACAGTATGGAGGTTGAGCCTGGCCAGTTTCGGCACAATCCGCGGACCGACACCTTTGAGAACATCAAGCTTTTGTATCAGTGGACTGGGAGGATCTGATTGAGACATGTAGAGAGAATCAGTCGGAGAAAATTTCGTTTAACGCTGTGACAATGTCATCGGCATCAAGTCCATGGGCTCTGGCACCCTGAGCAATTGATTCACTGGTGGCGCCGAGGCATCCGACACACCCCAGATTGAATTCAGAGAGGACCCGGGCAACGTCCGGACTCATCTGCAGAATTTCGTAAAACGTCATATCTTTGGTGATCTTCTGAGCCATGCGACCTCCATCAGCGTAGATGTTTGATACGGTTGATAGTCTCAGGAAATCGAGAAAATTACAAGAAAAACGGGGGATTGCCATTAACAGCAATCCCCCGCAAAGACAGGCACAATGGTGATGAGAACTTAACTGTATTCGATATCGGTAATCTCGTAGACTTTAACCCCTGAGGGGACATTGATACTCACCTCTTCGTCAACAGTATGACCGACCAGTGCGCGGCCGACAGGCGATGTGATCGAGATCTTACCAACCTTGATATCAGCCTCATCAACACCAACCAGTTGGTACGTCACCTCTTCTTCGGTATCGATATCAAACAGAGTGACCTTGGCGCCAAAGACAATTTTATCGCTTTTTATTTTGGCAGGATCAATGACCTGGGCCATGGCAATTTTATGATTCAATTCCTTGATGCGCCCTTCAACAAAACCCTGACGGTCTTTTGCGGCATCGTATTCGGCATTTTCGGAGAGATCCCCATGGCTGCGGGCTTCGGCAATATCCTGGACAACTTTAGGTCGTTCAAACCGCACCAGTTGTTTCAGCTCTTCCTGTAACCTCTGATGGCCTTCAACTGTCATGGGGACTGCTTCATCACTCATTTCCGTCACTCCTCAAAAAAAACAGTGGACGGAAAATCCGCCCACCGATTCGTAAATTTTGTTGTCTAACTTGAGTCATCAAGTTGAGGGATAATACTCCTGCAGTGGCTTAACGTCAAGATCTTCTCGCAGCATCGCCAGAATTCCATCGGTTCCCGCCTTGATTCCTTCGAGTGTGGTGAAATAGGCAATCTCATAAATGATGACCGAACGGCGAATCGAATAAGAATCGGCCACCGATTGTGCTCCCATCGTCGTGTTGAAAACCAGGCAGATTTCGCCGCTCTTGATGGCATCGACACAGTGAGGGCGCCCCTCTTTTACCTTGTTGATCTGTTCAGCTGTGATACCGTTCTGATTCAGGAAGTCAGCAGTCCCACTGGTCGCAACGATGGAAAACCCGGCATCAACCAATTTGCGTGTCGGTTCCAGAACCTTCTCCTTGTCCGAGTCCTTCACGCTGATAAAGATTTTCCCGCTGCGGGGGAGTTTAACCCCCGCTCCCAGCTGCGATTTCGCATAGGCATTGCCGAAATCGTAATCGATTCCCATCACCTCGCCTGTCGATTTCATCTCCGGGCCAAGCAGCGTATCAACCCCGGGAAATTTAACAAACGGGAAAACCGCTTCTTTCACCGAAATATAATCGGGAATAATATCGCCCGAAACGCCCAGTTGTTTCAGGCTCTGCCCCGCCATCACTTTTGCCGCAATCTGTGCAAGAGGGCGTCCGGTGGCTTTCGAGACAAAGGGAACAGTCCGGCTGGCCCGGGGATTAACCTCAAGCAGATAAATAACACTATCCTTGACGGCGAACTGAATGTTCATCAGTCCAATGACCTGCAGTTCAAGAGCCAGCTCAATTGTCTGCCGGCGGATTTCAGCAATGGTGTCTGGAGGCAATGAAAAGGGTGGCAATGTGCAGGCTGAATCACCTGAGTGAATTCCGGCCTCTTCGATGTGCTGCATAATCCCGCCAATAACCACCTCTGTTCCATCAGACAGAGCATCAACATCAACCTCGATCGCGTTCTGGAGAAATTT
>CAZQFI010000014.1:0-6229 GCA_964592545.1 uncultured Geobacteraceae bacterium | reverse complement strand
TCTCAGCTACAGAGGTTGTCAGGCGTGTGATAACTGCAAAATTGTCGCCGAAAAATGTACCCTTGATGATGATCTGTCTCCTGTTCTGGATCATGTTTTTACTGCCGATCTGGTTGTCCTGGCTTCACCGGTCTATTACGGCGATGTTAGTGCCCAGTTGAAGGGATTTATCGACCGGACCTATTCCTACCTCAAACCTCGCTATATTGCAGAGAAGTTTCCCAATCGACTTGCCCGGCCAAAAACTCTGGTTTTTATCCTGGTTCAGGGACATCGTGATCCAGAAGCGTTTGCCGATATTTTGCCGCGTTACAGCGATATTTTTAAATGGAGCGGTTTTGCTGAAACTTATCCGTTGCGTGTTATTGATGTCTACCATCGTGGTGATATTGATGAGCGAAAAGAGGTACAGAATCGGGCGATAGAGCTGGCTGATAAATTGATGGCCGGGGACAATACCATCCGCTGAACACCGACATCGGGTTCCCTTCTTCCATGGACAGAAAAAACTGTCTGATTGCGCTGATTTCAAAAAATATCTCAAATAGACCTTGATGAAAGGGCCTGACTGCTATGAGTGAAGTTTCGACCGCAGCAACCCCGATGTTTTCTTCCGATGAGATTCTGGAAATCCTGAGCGACTATTATCAACTGGCCGGGCACTTAAAGGAGCTGCCCGGTTACTGTGATCAGAATCGCCTGTTAACTGCTCCCGATGGTTGTCGGTATATTGTGAAAATTGCGGGCAGCGGTGAGTCACAAATTGAACTGGAGATGCAGAATTCCGCAATGGCACACCTGGCGGATGACGGCTGTGCCGTTCCTCAGGTGGTTAAAAATACGACCGGCGGATCAATTACAACGCTGGAAACTCCGCGTGGGCAACACTTCTTTCTCCGGGTTCTGACTTTCCTCCCCGGCGATTTTTATGCCGATATCTCTCCGGAACAAGCCACCCCGGCTCTTTGGACCGACCTGGGTGAGTTTATGGCAAACATAGATCAGAGTCTTGCCGATTTTCAACATGCCGGGGCGTATCGTTATCTGGATTGGGATCTGGCCCATGGTTACAGGGTTTGTCAGACTAAAAAGGGGCTGCTGGATGACGACCAGAGGGTGCTGATTGATGGTTTTCTGGATCACTACAAGCTCCAGACAATGCCACTCATTTCAACCCTGCCTACGGGTGTCATCCATAACGACGCCAACGATATGAATCTGTTGATCGATAATCGGCAGCAGCCGGGTAAAATTACCGGGCTGATCGATTTTGGCGACATGGTGCACACTCAGGTGGTCAATGAGCTGGCGATCACTGCTGCATACGCGTTGATGAATCAGCCCGATCCGGTGGCCGTTTTGCAGAGTCTGGTTGCGGGGTATTCCCGGGTTCGACCCCTTTCCGATACCGAGCTGGAAGTTCTCTCCCCATTGATTGCTTTAAGACTGGCTGTCAGTGTCTGCAATTCCGCGGCTTCACTCAAAGAGTCGCCCGAGAATGACTATTTGGCCATTTCATCTCAACCGGCGTGGGATCTTTTAAGGAAGCTGAAAAAACTCAATCCCTATGCGGTGCTTTGCCAGTTGCGAACAGCGTGCGGCTTGCGCGTAGACAGCGGTCAGAGCAAGCAGGCGATCATTGCGTATCGAAAAAATCATTTGGGAAAGACGTTGAGCTTGAGTTATCAGTCGCCGCTGAAAATTGTGCGGGGACAGGGGGCCTACCTTTTTGATGAGCAGGGAAATGGTTATCTGGATATGGTGAATAATGTCTGCCATGTCGGTCACTGTCACCCCAAGGTTGTCGCTGCCGGTCAGGCCCAGCTGGCAAAATTGAATACCAATACCCGTTATCTGCACGACAATCTGGTCAACTATGCCGATCAATTACTGGCAACGCTG
Organism: uncultured Geobacteraceae bacterium; assembly: GCA_964592545.1. GTDB lineage: Bacteria > Desulfobacterota > Desulfuromonadia > Desulfuromonadales > Geopsychrobacteraceae > Desulfuromusa. The sequence goes on along the minus strand of CAZQFI010000014.1, from coordinate 4,327 downwards.
CCCGAAAGGTTATCGGTGTGTATGCTGGTGAATTCTGGAAGTGAGGCGAATGAGCTCGCTTTCCGGCTGGCCCGATGTTTTACCGGATCGAAGGAACTGCTGGTGGTTGATGGTGCCTACCATGGCAATACCAATGCCTGCATTGAGGCCAGCCCCTACAAGTTTGACGGTCCCGGCGGTGAAGGGGCACAGCCCTATGTCCATAAAGTGATGCTCCCTGACCCTTATCGTGGTGAGTATCCGGGGTACAGCCGCGAAACCGCTGCCGCTTATGCCGCCAGTGTCACCCGGCAATTGGATAAACTGGCAGCAACCGGGAAAAAGCCCGGGGCTTTTATCTGCGAATCGCTCCAGGGGGTGGCCGGGCAGATTATTATGCCTGACGGTTATCTGGAAAATGTCTACGCGCAGGTTCGGGCTGTCGGTGGCGTATGTATTGCCGATGAGGTTCAGGTTGGATTTGGTCGGGTAGGAACCCACATGTGGGCATTTGAAACCCAGGGGGTTGTCCCCGATATTGTTACCTTGGGAAAACCTATCGGTAACGGTCATCCGCTGGCTGCGGTTGTTACGACGCAGGAGATTGCCGATGCTTTTGTGACGGGAATGGAATATTTCAACACCTTCGGCGGGAATCCCGTTTCATGTGCGATCGGGATGGCCGTTCTTGATGCGATCAAAGAGGACAAACTTCAGGAAAATGCCCTGGAGACAGGTCGTTACTTCCGGCAGCAGCTGCGTGAGCTGCAACAGCAGTTTGATCTTATTGGCGATGTTCGCGGGTTGGGGCTGTTTATTGGCGTCGAGCTCGTCGAAGATCGTCAGACCAAACAACCGGCTACCGAAACGGCAGCCCGATTGATCGAGTACTTCAAGCACCACCACATTTTATTGAGTACCGAGGGTCCGTTTTACAACGTCTTGAAAATCAAGCCACCTCTCGCGTTTGATAAAGAGGATGCCGACAAATTTATTGCGGTGTTTGAAGCAGGGCTGCAGGCCGACTTCATTTTCTGAGCTGTCGTGTCCCGAGAACTCTCGGCGCACCTTTTTTGGGTGTCTCAACGGACATTCTGGCGCTGCTGCCATCAGAGTAGCGGATCATTGTGCCGCCATTGACGTGAACCTGAACATGCTCCCGGTATGTCTCATCGGAATAGGGGGACCATGGTCGATAATTCTGCGGATAATGCCCCCAGAAGAAGGGGGAACGCCACGGGCGGTAGTGGGGCCCCCGAAACAGCCGCGAAAAAATCGGGATGTAGGGATAAGCAGGCCGGATAATGTAGTCTTCTCCGTAGATTTTATCATTGCCGACGATTTGTGCGGTGACCTCTTTGTCACTCTTCTGTTCCAGCTCAATCGTTGCGACATCCTGAAAGAGATCTTTATCGAGAACCGCCTGGATTGTAATGAGGTGGGTGTCGTTTCTGACCGCTTCGACAACACGTAAATAGTCGACGTGACCATCCTTGTTTAAATCCAGATTTGAGATGCCGATATCGGGATTGTTCAGCCGGTTTTCAAAATCCTCAAGAGTTTCTGATTGTCCAAAAAGGGACGCGACCGCCCTCAGATCCAGATTATTGCCGATACTTCTGTCGGTCGGTTCTACAACGACATTTTCGGCAAAGGAATCGGTGCAGGCCAGAGTCATAAAAACAAGGAGTATTCCCGCCACTATTTTCATGTTGACCCCTTTCTCTCGTTTTTTCAGCGATACTGCGGCATGGTTATTACGCTCAGAATACAGGGAGTGTTGGTTCAGTGTTTTCTCCGAAACAGATCGGTTTTTAAACTCGAGACCCGGTCGAGAAACAGAAAGCCGTCGAGATGATCGAGCTCATGCTGGATGGCGATCGCCTCAAACCCTTCGGCGTGGATTACCTGCCGCTGGTGGTTTTCATCTAGGAACTGGACAACAACAGATTCGGCCCGGGTCACATTTCCGGTGTAGTCGGGCACCGACATACACCCCTCCCTGACAATCTGATTTCCCTCTTTTTCAATGATTTCTGGATTAACCATCTGCAACAATCCGTGATTTTTCTGTTTTTTCCCCAGTTTGCTCTTGGAGACATCAACAACCGCAGCACGAAGCAGGGTGCCGATCTGCGGAGCGGCAATGCCGACCGAATGTCCGGCGTCGACCATGGTATCGACCAGGTCAACCAGAAGCTGTCGGGCCGGTTCGTCAATCGCGGTGATCGGAGCACACACTTTTTTCAGCAGGGGATCGGGGTAAACAAGGACCTCTTTGACCGCCATGTCAATCAGAGCTCCATGGTTGCCAGTGATCGAACCGAAATATCGACCTGCAGCTGTTGTTTCAATTTTTCCATCCAGCTCTCCACATCTTTGATCTCTACCCCTTCCGGCAGCATCGCTTCGAGCATCATGACGTAGATTGGTTTTTGCTTGTCACCAATCAGCTTTGTGTTCAGATCTGTGATGCTGATACTGCGATCTCCCAGCTCTTTGGCAACCTGGTAGACGATTCCCGGTTTGTCGGCACCATAAACTGAAATCATGCAAAGCTCACCTTCCATCTCAGGGCGAATTTCGCCACCCGATTTCAGGGTCCGGATATAGACCGACAGGTTGTTTTCTTCAAGGGGTTTGAATGTCTCACTGAATTGCTCGGGTGATGTTATCTCGGGATTGGAAATCAGTAGAATCATTGAGAACTGACCGCCAAGGATCGAACAGCTTGAATCGGCAATATTGAATCCCCCTTTAAACAGGATTTCGGTGACCTGTGAAACGATGCCGGGGCGGTCACGACCAATGATCGTCAGAGCAAAATGTTGCATATCTCTTTCTCCTGAATTGAAAGAATGGAGGTGGTTGCGTCTTATCGGCTGCAGAGTGCCCGATTTAAAGCTGTTTTGCAAGATGCAGCACTCTTTTATCGATTTTACATTTCTTTAACAGCAACTTCATAAGTGTGAAACACCTTTTCGTTTATGCTCCGCCACAACATTACACTGACCTGTGGAGGAAAAAAGATGAAAAAAATCGTGTTTATCCTGTGTTCTGTCGTATTGCTGCAAGGGGTTGCCCGGGCCGAAACCCTTAATGGGGCGGGGGCTTCATTTCCCTATCCGGTCTATTCAAGCTGGGCATTTCAGTACCAGAAAGATACCGGAATCAAAGTGAATTATCAGTCGATCGGCTCGGGTGGCGGGGTTCGCCAGATTACCAATCGCACGGTCGATTTTGGTGCGTCCGATGCCCCGCTCAAACCTGAGGTACTGACAGAGAAAAAACTTCTTCAATTCCCTGCGATTATCGGTGGGGTTGTGCCGATTATCAACATCAAAGGGGTCGGAAGCACCCAGCTCAAATTGACGGGAGAGGTCCTGGCGCGAATTTTTCTCGGCAAAATCACTCTGTGGAATGATCCGGAAATTGTTGAATTGAATCGCAATTTGAAGTTGCCTGACGAAAAAATAACGGTTGTACACCGTTCGGACGGCTCCGGAACGACCGCAATTTTTACCAGTTACCTTGCCCGGGTAAGTTCTGCCTGGAGCCAGGCTCCGGGAGTGGGCAAGTCGGTTAACTGGCCGGTCGGGATCGGTGGCAAGGGGAATGAAGGGGTGACCAATTATGTGAAGCGGGTAAAAAATTCTATCGGCTATGTCGAATTTGCTTATGCCAAGCGGAACAAGCTGGCCGATGTGATGTTACAGAACCGCGAGAAAAAATATGTCAACGCCTCCTTCGACAGCTTCAAGGCAGCGGCTGCAGCTGCACAGTGGGAGCAGGGCAACGGTTACTATCTGTGGCTGGTGAACGCTCCCGGAGAGAATTCCTGGCCGATTGCCGGAGCGTCTTTTATCCTGCTGGCCAAAGAGAAGGTCGCATCCAGCCGGAAGGCGGTCTCTTTTTATGACTGGGCTTTGACCCACGGAGATGAGATGGCGGTCAAACTGGCCTATGTGCCGCTGCCGCAGAATTTGAAAGATGATATTCGCAACTACTGGCAGTCAAACGGTTTGTAACGGACTTCTTCTGTCACGGGGACGATGGGTTTGCTCATTGTCCTTTTTTTGTTCTGGGCGACAGATTTCACATCTTTTTAACAGTTTGGCAACACTTCCAATACAGCATTGCGCTAGTGTCCGGCACAGCACAATTTGCAGGCGGGCTGTGTAAGTTCTCGGCCCCCGGTCTTTATCGACTGATGGATGGCTCATGGTACACTCTGTTAAACGGGAACAGACTCTCGATAAATTTTTCTGTGGCATAACTTTTTCGGCAGCTATGCTGGTGCTGATTATCATTGTCAGCATCTTTGTGTCGCTGTTTCGGGAATCTCTTC
>CAZQFI010000013.1:0-2395 GCA_964592545.1 uncultured Geobacteraceae bacterium | reverse complement strand
GTTTCAGCCGGCGCATTTTAGCATGATTATACTGAAATCACCGAATATTTGTCTTGATCTGGAACGAAGCAAGCAGGTTGGAATGGATCATTTTTAGAATGCTCTCTTATTTCTGCCAACACTTGCTCGCTGAATATTTGTCTGATAGCATCACAATATACCAGATTTTAGAGGTATTTTTGTGACAAAGATGGTCAGGGGGTGGAATCCCCCACGTTGCGCTGCTTGGTCGCTTGAGTCTTCTCACTCAAGCCGATGAAAGAAAGGATTGTTTCCTATGGAGAATGTTGTCGTTACAGGAGGCTCGGGATTACTTGGAGCCACAGTTGTTGCCGAACTGATTAAAGATGGTCAGTTTAAACCGATTGTTCTGGATATTGTTGATGAACCCAACCGGTTATCGGGTGTTTTAGATAAAATTGAATATATTCAGGGGAATATTGCCGATGTCGAACACCTGGAACAAATTTTTTCCGCATATAAGCCGGTCAAGATATTCCATATCGCGGCTGTTCTTGGTGATACCTGTGAAAATAACCGAGAGCTGGCAATGGATGTTAATGTCAATGCTCACCTGGCTTTACTCGAGATGGCTGTCAAATACAATGTTCAGCAATTTCTGTTTTCAAGCTCTATCACCACTTTTGGTGAGGATGTTGAGAGCGGTGAGACATTAACCCTTGAAACCGTTCAGCACCCTGCTTCGTTCTATGGTGTTACGAAGATTTTTGATGAGTTGGCCGGTCGTTATTACAAGAAGCGGTATGGGCTTGATTTTCGTTCAATCCGTCATCCCGGCATCGTCGGTCCGGGGTTGAGAGCAACCGGAATATCAACCTATATATCGGCCATCATCGAGGTTCCCGCCAATGGTGAGCCATATACTGTGCGGGTGGGTCGTGATGTCCGGGTGCCGCTGCTCTATGTTGAAGATGCGGGCCGATCCATCATTCAGCTGGGTGAAGCTGATGTCAAAAATATTAAATCGGTTGTTTATTTTGTCAACGGGGTCAGGGAGCCTGTTCCTGATGCGGGTGAGATGGTCGAAATGGTGAAACGCCATATCCCCGGTGCAAAAATAGAATTTGATGTTAATGAGGAATGGGACAAGCTGCTGAAGTCGGCATCCCATATGGTTGACGACAGTCAATCTGTTGAAGAGTGGAACTGGACTCCGAAATACGATACTTACGACAAGATCATCGATCAGTACCTCATAGATATGAAAAAGTAATGATTCTTGATCGTTGAAAGTTTTAGCTGCGGTTTTACTTAGCCTCCGGGATGTCGGTTCCGGGGGCTATTTTGTTGCCAGATCCTGAACTTTGTTCAGCTTCAATATGCCGATAAGCTCTTTTTTATCTTCGGCAGATATCGCTTCGTCGGGAATAAAAAAGAACGAAGCTTCTTTCAGGTAGATCAGCAGTCCGGGCTTTGCTTCACGGTAGCCGTAGAACGTTTCCCACACAAATTCAAACTCCATCCCCTGTTCCACCCCGGTGATTTTATCCTGATCAATGGTGTAGTCAATGGTGCCGGGAAAGCCGGGTTTGGTTTTCACCTTTTTAAAGGCTTTATTGACCAGAAACTGGCGGGCAAAGACACAGTAAAGTCCGAACGCGATCATCCCGAAGGCGACCAGACTGTTATCAAACAGCCCCAGCAGCCCGGCTACGCCGATAATCCACGAACCCGTCCCATAGATGAAGCGGAGCTTGAAGCGTTTGTCGGACATATAATAGGCGTTATAAAAGTTGCGCCAGTCCTGTTCACTGAGGTCGTATTTGATTTTGATTGGTTGGCTCATGTTTGAGTCGCCTTCGAAAAATGGATTGTAGGGTGAGCGATTTATTTACCTTATTGAGTGGGGGAGGTCAAGGCTGGGGCACTCCCACGACCTCCGGTGAGATCAGCTCATTTTTTGGGAACACGTCACATCAGTAGCTGCTTCCAGAAAACTATTTTTTCTGTAGAAAATTGCTCAGCTTCAGTAAGATCCCCTGTTTTGTCATCAATGCCCCGTGAGGACAAAGTTCCTGACAGCAGAAACAGCGGATACAGTGCTCGTAATCGATTATCAGACGGTTGTTTTCGATTTTCATTGCTTCTGGAGGACAGTGGGTGACGCAGTCGTTACAGCGGACGCAGAGGTTGTGGTCGGGAACGGGGCGGGCGGTGAGAGCGTGCCGGAGGTGGTGTTTCAATGCCCCCTTGAGGCCAAAATTGACATCGGTCATTTTGGCTTGCCGGAAATTGGCAACCTTTAACTCCTTGAGCGGGGTACCGCAGAGTTCGAGCTGTTTGAGGTCGGTATAGGGGCGTCCCGTTTCAATTGCCTGCTGTTGTGTCCAGGCCTGCTGTGGTTTCATTCCGACCAGCTCTGTCACGACAGTAT
>CAZQFI010000012.1:0-2452 GCA_964592545.1 uncultured Geobacteraceae bacterium | reverse complement strand
CAACTTGCCGTTATCTCGGGTTTCCACTTCGCCCAAACGCTCGGCATTTTTTGTGATCACATCACCGATTCGGGTCATGTCTGGCTTGAGGATCTGATTGCGTGGATCGAAGAGTGCGCCAGCTGCCCGGTCTATTCTTTGTTGAAACGGGAAGACGAAAAAGCCGTTACCGAGCAGGCCTACGACAACCCGATGTTTGTTGAGGATATGGTTCGTGCGGTGACCGAAAAGCTGCGTGCTGTCGAGCAGATCTGCTGGTTCCGGGTCCAATGTGAGAATTTTGAATCGATCCACAACCATTCGGCCTATGCCATGATTGAAGAGAAAAACCACAGAAAATGTGGATAAGCCTGTGGATAAAGTGGATAACTCACGACAGAGACAGGGCAAAATTCAAATTTTGTCCCAATATTGGGGGATGTCACCCATTCTCAACCGGATCGCCGGGCAGAAATCTTGACTTATTCGGTCACTAACCGATAGTCTGTAGGGGACATTTATCGATTTAACCCAGGTGCAGAATTTTTACCCATAAAAGGAGAAAGCTTTTGCTGGATCTTGTTTTAAATGCCGGGCCGGTTGTCAAACTGGTTCTGCTTATTCTGATGTATTTTTCCCTCGTGTCATGGGCCATCATTTTTTACAAAACCACGATTATCCAAAAGGCGATCAAAGAGTCTGATCGATTTCTCGATTTTTTCTGGACCAAAAAACGTTTTGATATTGTTGGCCAGGGGCTGAAGGAGTTCAGTGGCTCGCCGATTGCGAATCTGTTCCGCGAGGGATACCATGAACTGTTGCAGCAGCGGAAGAAAAGCGCCGATACGACAGAAGACGGCGATTTTTCGTTGCAGATGGATACGACCGAAATTGTTGGACGGGCGTTGCGCCGGGCCACCACTCAGGAAACCCACCGCCTTGAAAAATATCTGACCTTTCTGGCAACAACGGGCTCAACCGCCCCCTTCATCGGGCTGTTCGGAACGGTCTGGGGAATTATGGATGCATTCCACGGGATTGGAACCACCGGAAGTGCTTCTCTGGCCGTTGTCGCCCCCGGCATCTCCGAGGCATTGATTGCGACGGCGATCGGTCTGGCGGCAGCAATCCCGGCGGTTATGGGTTACAACCACTTCTTGAACAAGGTGAATGTCCTGATTGGTGAAATGGATAATTTCAGTCAGGAGTTTCTGAATATTGTTGAGCGGATGGAGCGAGGCAACTAATGGAGGTTGGTGGTCCATCGCGCGGGCGGCGCAGTAATATGTCGCAGATCAACGTGACGCCGTTTGTCGACGTTATGTTGGTCCTGCTGATTATCTTTATGGTCACCGCTCCGATGCTCGATCAGGGGGTTGAGGTTGCTCTCCCGGAGGTTGCCGAGGCTCCCGGGTTGCCGGCTCAGGAAGAACCACTGGTGGTGACGCTGGAGAAGAGCGGCCAGATTCTGATTGGCAAGGCAAAGATCGACAAGCTGTCGAAATTGGGTCCGGTGATCCAGCAGGCGTTGAAAGGGAAGCCGGATCGCGAAGTCTTTTTAGAGGCCGATGAAAAAGTTCCCTATGGCCGGGTTGTGCAGGTCATGGCGGCGGTCAAAAAAGCCGGTGTAGAGAAGCTCGGAATGGTGACCCGTCTCCCGGAAGAATAGCGGGCGCTTCATGAAATCTCTCCGTAAACAGCATTGGCAGCAATTACAGTCGGTGTTTGAGCCAGGGTTTAAGCAGATGTTGCTCGTCTCTGTCCTGCTTCATCTGCTCATACCGGTTCTCTATTACTCCCCCCTTTTTCCCAAAAAGAAGATTGAAAAACCACCCGTTTATCGAGTCAACCTGGTCAATAAAATTGTCAAGAATCCCCAGGCCGGGCGCCCCGAAGCGACGCCGGTCAAAAAGAAGCAGAAGGTTAAGGTCAAGAAAAAACCTAAAACCAAGCCCAAGGTGGTCAAGCCAAAAACCAAGCCGGTTCCGGTGAAACCGAAGCCCAAACCGAAGCCTAAAGCGAAACCGAAGCCAGCACCCAAACCGGTCGCAAAGAAGAAACCGGTGAAGAAAGCACCGCCTAAACCGGCACCGAAACCCAAACCAAAGGTGTCCAAAGCTCAGGAAAATGCCCTGCAGCAGCGGCTGCAGAAGATGCGCGCCGAACAGGAGCGAAAGGCCCGGATTGAAGCATTGAAAGCGGCAGCACTTGCCGAAAGCGAAGTGAAGTCTCCGGTTCAAGATGCCCCGGTTGGAATGGTTGATGGCAAGGGAGATGAGGCGGGAGTCGCGGCGATTGCTTTTGTGCAGGAGTTTATTCAGCAGCAGTGGAGCTTTTCAAAATATCAGGCTGCCGGCAATCCCGAGGCCGAGGTGGAACTGGTTTACAACAAAGCGGGAAGGTTGCTCCATTACAAGTTTCTGGACAAATCGGGGAACAGTGCTTTTGATGAATCGTTAATTCGGGCGATCGC
>CAZQFI010000011.1:0-8384 GCA_964592545.1 uncultured Geobacteraceae bacterium | reverse complement strand
GTTTCAGGGCAGTGGATACTGAGCATTGCCGAAAAATCACCTGTCAGTCCGATCATTGCCGAGATATGACAGCCGATCGCCTGTTTCCCTTCTGACAGGGGATCACAGGGAGAGATCTCCATAAAAATCATGGTGTTAAATATCTCTTCGGTCGTTTCAGCAATTTTTTTAGCGAATTCCACAGTTTTTCCTTTGAAAATGAAATATGGGGGGCTAGCTTTGGCTGATTTGCAGCTCGACCATAAATGTCTGACCGTTGAAGGAAAATGGGACCGTCACCGATTCGGATTCTGCCAGACAGTCAACGGCATACTCCTCACCGTGGATGGCCGAAGGGATTGACAGTTGAACATCGCTTCCCGTTGGATCAATAACCGATTTTATACTGCCTCCCAGCATGTTCGCCAGTTCGCCGATAGCATCGCAGACATCTTCATCGATCTCCTCAACATCCATTCCAAGGAAAGCTGTGGTGACCGCTAACGCTGCCTCGTTTGGCAGGTGAATCGCCAGCATCCCTTTGACGGTCCCGGCCAGACCGATGATTCCCGAAATGCTGTGTTCCAGTTTATTGGCATCCCGCTTGAAAGGTTCTCCCGGGGAGACGTCCAGCATGATCATACTGGAAAAAATCTCCTGGGTTGAATCGCAAATATCTTGAGCGTATTTCACAAAAAACTCCTTGAACTGATCGAATGAGCCCACAAGAGGGACTCATCCGATCAGTTGACGACGATTTTCAGGAATTAGAGGAGTGGTCCAAGAGTCTCATTGATCAGGTCAGGGGTGAAAGGTTTTTTGATCGCCCCGATGGCTCCGTACGATTTTGCCTCATCGATAATGTCTGCACCGGTTTCGGTTGAAATCATCACAACCGGAATCCCCTTGATGGCATCATCTTCAGATTTTGCTTTGAGGAATTCGAGCCCGTTCATATTCGGCATGTTGATATCACTCAGCACGACATCGACCTGATTGGCAGCCAGGACATCGAGTGCTTCCTGCCCGTCACCCGCTTCGAGAATCTGGTCAAAGTCAATCCCTGCCTGACGCAGGGAACGGGAAACAATTTTACGCATGGTGTTGGAATCATCAACGATCAAGACAGTTTTGCCCATGTTTTTTCTCCTTTATGGGAATATTTGGGTATGAAACAGGTTAGTTATTGTCATTCAAAGCAACGATGGACGCTCCACTGGCATAAACCTGCAGAGGATCCTCATCACTGGTCATCAGTTTCCAGACAATTGTATCGGCATCAATTTCGGGGAGTGGCCCGTCGCCCAGTTCTGGCAGCCCCATTTTGTATTCCTGGCTGTCAGCCAGCAAATTGGTCATGAACAGTCCGACGATTGTATTGAGAAGCTCGTTGAGAATATCATCCATCTGCGGCTGGGTTATTTCTCCCTCATCAATGCCAAAAACATTTCCGGTCAGTTTTTTCAACAGTGTCCCCGGCATTGCCAGCCTGATTTCTCCCTGGATCGGATCGTTAATGAGCAGGCTGGTCCAGACCAGGTCTTCTTCAGGGATGTCATAGGAACGGTCAAAATGTTCCATCACTTCCATAAACACCATATTTTCGAGGGTCTGACTGACAGCAGTTATCATCGCCTGATAAAGAGGTTTATGTTCAATCATCTTTTTCTCCTTCTTGCGTGTCTAATCGTCAAGGAAGTCTGCCAGTGCATCCATCATTGCCGGTGGTGAAACCGGTTTATTGAGAACCCGGTGAGCTCCCAATTCCAGCAGTTGCGCCTCCTTGGCCGGGTTACCGGCGCTGGTAATAACAATAACCGGCAGGTCTCCCAGTTTTGGGCTCGCCTTGACCCACTTGATCAGGGTCTCTCCGTCCATAACCGGCATATTCAGGTCGGTCAGTAGCAGGTCGACCTCCTGTGCTTTGGCTGCTGCTAACGCCTCTTTACCGTGCTCTGCTTCGATAATCTCTGCATCCCCCAGACCGATTATCTGTAGACAGCGCTTGATAAACATTCGGGCGGTTGTCGAGTCATCAGCAATAATGATCCGCTTCATCAGTTGTTTTCTCCCGAGCTTGTAAGTGAGCTTTCCAGCTTTTCAAATTCAATATCAACGTTCAGCATGATACTTGCCAGAGTATTCGGGCTGATCCTGATATAATCGCTATAGTTTTGATCGAGCTTGTAACGCATACTGTCGGAACCGGTTCCAAAACCACCCATCATCGCAATATTGTCGCCAAGGTGGACGGCGTAAACCAGAGGCTTGAACTCCTCGCTGGCGTTGGCCGGATCGTGATGGTAAAGGATGACTTCGGCGAGTTCATCAGGCAGTTGCCACGCTTTAGCGAGTTCGTAGCCTGCCTGGGTGTGATCAAAACCGACCAGTTTCTCTTCGGCATCGAGGTAGTCGAGCCCCTCTTCTGTCGAGAGCATCTCGACAGCATCAACGACGGAACCCTGCAGATAATCCGAAATCAGCGACTTGCCGATGTCGTGCAGCAGCCCGGCGGTGAATGCCAGTTCTGCGCTGATATCGGCGCCACTCTGGGTGACGACTTCGCGGGCGGCAATCGCCGTACGCAAGTCGTGTTTCCACAGATCCCCTCCGGCCGACTCGTATCCCGACAGCTCTTTTTCAAACAGTTGTCCGGCACAATCTCCGATAGCAATTCCGACAATGATCCGTTCCCCCAGATAGGAGATCGCCCGGTCAATCGATGTGACAGTATTGACCAAAGCAAAGGCGGCCGAATTGACAATTTTAAGGACCCGTGCTGTCAGATTGGCATCGTTACGAACCAGATTAACAACATCGACCAGATCGTGATCGGGTTGCGCTGTCAGCTGCAGCAGCTGACTTGCGCTGGGTGAGAGCATCGGGACCGATTGAACAATCTTTTGCAGCTCTTCCTGACTGATTTGTTTGACCATCGTCAACCTCCTAAAGCTGCCAGTTTGGTTTTCCGGGAGAGCTGAGCGTGACCTGCCCGGCTGCAACGGAGATTGAAACAGTTCGGCTGAAGTTCTTTCCCAGATCTTCTGCCACCGCACCCATTCCATAGGACCAGAGAATTTTTTTGATCGCCAGGGCGTTACGCTTGCCGATCTGAAAGGTGTCGTTGGTATCCATAACATTGGCTCCGCCGCAAAGTTTGACAACCATCCCTTTGCCACGTTTATCACAACCGAAGCTGGCCATTTTGGCGAGCAGTGCCGGAATTGCGGTATCGGCAAAATAACCCGGTTTTTCGGCGGCTTTAGCCTTGTTGATTGACGAGTCGGGCAGGGCAACATGCGCCATCCCGACTGTTCTGGTCTTCGGGTCGAGAAAGATGACAGAAACGCACGATCCCAGTGCAAAGGTTTTCACTTCATCACTGGGAGAGTTCGACGCTCCATAATCACCGACTCCTAATACGATTTGCCCCATCTATTTCTTCTCCGTGAGCAGGCTCAATAGCGACGTTGCTATCTTGTCCAACGGTACCAGTCGTTCCGCCCCCCCTTTTTCGTAGGCAACTTTTGGCATGCCGAAGACGACCGATGATGCTTCGTCCTGGGAAATACAGCGGGCACCCGCCTGTTTCATTGCCAGCATCCCTTCGGCCCCGTCCTGTCCCATTCCGGTCAGCATGGCACCGACCGCATTGGAGCCGACGTGTTTTGCGACTGAATGCATCATCACATCGACGGACGGGCAGTGACCGCTGACTTTTTCGCTACTGCCCAGGCGGATCTCATAAAAACCACCGGAGCGGATCACTTCGAGTTGCTTGCCTCCCGGGGCGACAAGGATGAGACCGCTGCGGACCCGGTCACCGTGCTCGGCTTCCTTGACCTGCATCTGGCAGAGCTGATTCAGGCGATCGGAGAACATTTTGGTAAACCCGCTCGGCATATGCTGGACAATAACCGTCCCGGCAGTTGTTGCCGGGAAATTTTCGATAACCCGGCGGATGGCTTCCGTTCCACCGGTTGAGGCCCCTATCGCAATAATCTTGTCGGTCGATTCTGCCAGCGCGGAAGAGGAACGGGTTGCTGCTCCGTGGCTGGTTGGAACTATTTTTTTGCCCTTCCAGTGGGAAACGTTCGCGGTCGAAGCAATTTTTACCTTAGAGCGGAGCTCTGCCAGCATTGCATTCAATCCGGCCGCCACGTTGCTGGTCGGCTTTGCAACAAAATCGACAGCCCCCGCTTCAAGAGCCTCCATGGTGATCTGTTTGCCGCGCTGGGTCAGGGAGCTGACCATGATAATTGGTACCGGATACTGCGGCATCAATTTGCGCAGAAAGGCGACGCCGTCCATCCGGGGCATTTCAACATCGAGGGTCATGACGTCGGGCTGCAGTTTGACAATCTGGTCTCTGGCAATGTAGGGATCGGGGGCAGTTCCAACGACTTCAATCGCGGGATCCATTGACAGCCCCTGGCTGAGGATGTTTCGAACCAGGGCAGAATCATCAACAATAAGAACACGGATAGGTCGAGCCATCAGAGAGCTCCTTTCTGGTAGAGCGCGGGCTGGAGGTAGTTGTAGAGGGTCTGGCTGCGCCCCAGAGTTTCTGAGTGGCCGATAAACAGATACCCGCCGGGTTCGGTATGCTGGTGATAGCGACTGACCAGTGCCTCACGCGTCACCTGGTCAAAATAGATCATGACATTGCGACAAAAAATCATCTGGAACGGCTTTTTGAATGGAAATGTTGTATTCATCAGATTGAACCGTCTGAAAGTCGTTTCATTTTTCACTTTGTTGATAACTGCCATCTCCCCCGGGCCTGCAGGGGTAAAATATTTTTTTCGCAGCGGGTCGGGGAGTTGCATGACCCGGTCGGTCGCATAGACACCTTTGCGTGCCACAGTCAGAGCCCGGTCAGAAATATCGGTTGCCAGAATCCCGGCATCCCATGAATCGTATTCAGCTCCCAGATACTCCATCATCAGCATCAGCAGCGTGTAGGGTTCCTCACCGGTGGAACAGCCGGCGCACCAGATCCGCAGATCCTTGCGATTTTCTTTCTTCAGCTTTTCACAGATTGCCGGGAGTGCCGTCTGTGAAAAATAATCGAAGTGTTCCTTCTCCCGGTTGAAATAGGTGTGATTGGTTGAAATCAGATCAACCAGTTCACTGAGAGCCGCTTCGGTCTTGTCGTTGTCGAGATAATTGAAATATGCCGAAAACGTCGGAAGATTCAGCTGCCGCATCAATTTCTGCAGCCGGCCAACCAGCAGTGAGCGTTTCTGTTCGGTGAGATTGATCCCAAAACGGTCGTAGATCAGATCACGAAGATGGGTAAACTCCGAATCAGAAATATCCATCAGATTACTCTGTTGTTGAGTCATCAGTTGCTTTGTCCTGCTATTGTTCTTCGAGTGTTGCCGCTAATTCCTGCATCATCTCGCCACTGAACAGAAGCTTGTGGACATCGAGGAGAATTTTGACTTCGTTGTTGATTTTCCCCATTCCCTGGATGTAGCTGTCTTCACTGTTCTTGCTGGTCTTGGGTGCCGGTTCGACATTGTTTTCCGGAATATCTGCGACTTCGCTGACTTCGTCGACAACCAGTCCGACTTCGGTTCCATCGATATTGACGACAATGATGCAGGTCCGATCATCGTAACTGCGATCTTCAATGCCGAAGCGGGCGCGAACATCCATAATCGGAATGACTTTGCCGCGCAGGTTGATAACTCCGCGGATGAACGCAGGCATGTCGGGGACATCGGTGATATTCTGGATGCCGATAATTTCGATGACATACTGAATTTCGATACCGTAGTCTTCCCCTGCCAGATGAAATGTCAGGTATTTATCTTTCTGAGTATCCTCTTCAATGCCCATCACGGTTGTGTCTTCAGCCACGGGTTCCTCCTTTATAAATTCTCTTTAGAATCTTCATTTTTAAATTTCTTTTTTTCTGCTGAGTCGATCAGGGTTCCGACGTCCAGAATCAGGCAGACCCCACCGTCGCCCAGAATCGTGCAGCCGGAGACACCGGGGACGTTGCCGATGAAGTCCGACAGCCCCTTAATGACCGTCTGCTGCTGACCGAGGATTTCATCGATAAACAGGCAGAAACGGGTTTCCTGGTATTCAAGAACAATCAGGATGCCATCAGCAAGGTCGTGGGAATCGGGTTTCTTGCCAAGGATATCGTGGAGCCTGACAATCGGCAGGAAATTTTCCCGAACTTTTGCCAGCTCTTCCCCATCCGGAGTGATCGTGATCTGTTCCATCACCGGGCGGAACGCTTCGAGCATCGAGAGCGTCGGGACGATACAGGTGGCGGTGCCAACCCGGACGATCATTCCGTCGATAATCGCCAGCGTCAGCGGGATGCGCAGAGTAATCTTGCTCCCCTCTCCCGGAGTACTGCTGACATCAATTTTCCCTTTAATTTTCTCCAGATTCTTTTTAACGACGTCCATCCCGACGCCCCGACCGGAGATATCGGTAATCTTTTCGGCCGTTGAGAAGCCTGGCGCAAAAATCAGATTGTGGATCTGGCGATCGGTCAGGTCGGACCCATCACCTTCGATAAGGCCCTTACTGATCGCCTTTTCGAGAATTTTCTCCTTGTTCAGCCCCCGCCCATCATCTTCGATTGTGACCCAGACTTCACCCTCTTCGTGGCGGGCAGAGAGCCGGACGGTCCCTTTTTCATCCTTCCCTGCGGCAACCCGCTCATCGGGCGGTTCAAGCCCATGATCGAGAGAATTTCGCAGCAGGTGGACGAGAGGGTCGGTAATCGTTTCAATAACCGTTTTATCCATCTCGGTTTCTTCACCGATCAGTTCCAGATCGACTTTTTTCCCGGCCTTCACCGAAATATCGTGAACCAACCGGATCATTCGGCGGAACAGACCCGAAACCGGAATCATCCGAATCGTCATTGCCATTTCCTGGAGCTCACGCACCAGTTTTGACATGTGTTGCCCCGCTTTATTGAAGTTTTCGAGCTCCAGCCCCTTCAGATCAGGGTTGTGGATCAACATATTTTCGGCAATAACCAGCTCCCCGATCAGGTTGATCAGGCTGTCGAGTTTTCCCAGCTCAACCCGGATATCCTGACGTTTTGCCGGAGTTTTTGTCCGTGCCGCCGGTTTGGCTTTTGCTTTGGCTTTCTGAATCGTTTCCTGCTGCTTTTTCAGAGCGTTATCAACCTGATCCTTCGATGCCGCGCCCTGATCCACCAGGATTTCCCCGACCGGTTTTTTCTGGGTCTCAACCGCCTTTGACACCGATTCCTCTTTGACACCCTCTTCAACAAGAAAATCTCCCAGCAGCGGGGCGATCAGCGCTTGCAGATCATTCAGGTGCTGATCGATATTTTCAACGCTATCGTCCTTGCCTTCGGAAATATTGTTGACCGCCTGTTGCAGCACATCGAGGGCGGCAAGCAGTTGGTCTGCCGGGTTGTCCACGGCCAGCTTTGAGCCCGACTTGACCCGGTCGAGAATATTTTCCATCTGGTGGCTGATTTTTTCGATCTGTGAAAAACCAAAAAATCCACAATTGCCTTTAAAACTATGAATCTGGCGGAAGATATCGCCGATTGAATCCTTGTCCTCAGGATTTTCACCCCAGGCGAGAAGACCCTGTTCCGCATTTTGCAGCAGTTCATTCCCTTCCTGAACAAAGCTCAACCGCATTTCATCGGTGATTTCCATCTGTGGAAAATCGGTCTCGCCGGACGACTCTTCAGCGGGGGGCTCCTGGCTGCTGTCTTCCGATTTTTCGGCGGCTTCGACGTTGTCATCCTGGTTTTGAGCAACCTCAATCGCCTGATGGAGTCTCTCCGAGATATCATCAGCGGGTGCGACCATGGCGTCGTCGTTGTAGTCGCTCTCAACCATGTCGAGCGCCTCTTTGGCAAAGTCACACGCGGCACACAGCAGGGTGACATGATCGGGAACCAGCGCAATCTCACCGTTACGGATCAGATCGAGCAGGTTTTCGGCAGCGTGGGCGACCCGGGTCATGTGGTCGAATTCGAGAAATCCGGCACTCCCTTTCATCGAGTGGAACAGCCTGAAAATAGAGTTTATTGTTTCTGAATCGCTATTCTGGCCCAGCTCAATGATTGCAGGTTCCAGCTGCTCGATCATATCGCGGCTTTCAGTTGCGAATTCCTGAATAATTTCAATCTGGTCGTCGTCGAGAGGCATACTCATCGTTAATCCTCAAAGGTTCGAATTTATGAGTTATCTTGAAAATATAGTAGTGAATGCTAATTATACAAAACAAATATATAAAAGCAAAGAGAAAAAGTAATTTCTTTTAATTTTATCTTGCTGAGCTAACACGGGATATGGGAGGGAGGCGGTGCCAGCGATCACAGCCAGCAGGGTAGCAAATCGGAAAGAATATTGCAATAATTTAATATTATGTGATTAATG
>CAZQFI010000010.1:0-2846 GCA_964592545.1 uncultured Geobacteraceae bacterium | reverse complement strand
TTGTCGGCGATTTAAGGAAGATCGCAAACAATACCTATATGATTCTCTTATCGACCGATCTGGAACAGCAACACGTCCTTCTGCACGATATCGATCTGACCGTTGCAGAAGTTCATGCCTCTTTAAATCTCCTCTCTGACGGAGGGACACTCTCTTTGGTTCCAGCGTCATCTCCGGCACGGGCAACCCGGAGTTTTACAATCTCCTATTCTCCCGCTGAAAAACAGAGCGGGAATCGCGATGTCCAACCGTTACGTTCTGAACTGGCTGTGCTGGAAAAACGTTTCAAACAGGCGATTGATCTCGCTGTCACACGTAATCAACTGTTGGCTGCGCCCGATAATAAGGAATCGCTGCAGAAAATCGGTTTTAGTTTACTTGGTTACGCACAGGAGATTCATTCCCGGCTTGCCACAATGACAGAAGATGCCGGCACGATTATCCATACGGCCAATCGTGATTTGCTGGAACTGCATGAGAAGATCATTGCTGAACGCGAGGCGGATCAGAAAGCCAACATTCTCTGGGTTATTCTCATTCTTTCCGGTGTGGTTGTGCTGATCTGGTTGATCTATCGCCAGATCGAATTGTCGAAGAACAAGCTCGAAAATACAATTTTAAAATTGCGGCAGACAGAACAGGAATTACAGCAGAGCTATGCCAATATGGTTGCGTTGAACCGTTCTCTGGAGGAGCAGGTCGCTATCCGGACCAAAGAGCTGGAAGTGTCTGAAAAACTCTGGGTCGACGCTTTCGATTCTGTCGCCCTGCCAATTTTCCTGCACAATCAGAAAGGGCGGATCATCAAGGCCAACCGCGCCTACCTTGAGCTGGCAGGCTGTTCGCTTGATGTTGCCTTTGGGCAGTTTTACTGGAATATTTTCCCAAAACGTGATGGCGCTTTACCGGGTTGTCTCGAGACTGCCGGTGGCGACGCTTCCCGCCAGCTTCGGGATCAGGATATTACCGTTGACGACAGGATTTATCGCTCACAGTCCTTTCCTATTTATGACGATAAGGGGAAGTATCTTTATTCTCTCCACTATATGGAGGATGCAACCGAGAAGCGCAAAATTCGCCGGGCTTTGCAGGAGAGTGAGAAGCGGTTCCGTGAAGTGACAAACAGCCTGACCGATGTCCTGATCCTCATTGATAAAGACCTTAAGGTTCAGTTGTTGAATGACGCCGCCAAGGAAATTTACGGGGTTACCGACGTAAATTACGCCGGCAAATACTGTTATGAAGTTTTCTGGGAGAGTTCTCACCCCTGTGATGTTTGTCCGACTCTCGAAGTGATGCGTACGGGCAAGACGATCAGTGCCAAGCGTTACTTTGAAAACGGCACAATTCTTAATCGTATCAATTCTCCTGTTCACGACTCAGCAGGAAATATTATTGGCTGTGCGGTGATTGCATCCGATGTCACCGAACAGGAAAAACACCTCAAAAAACTGAAGCGGTTTGAACAGATCATATCAACCTCGAACGACCTGGTGGCATTTTACGACAAAAATCACACCCTGCTTGCTTCAAACCAGGTCTATGCCGACTATTTCGGTATTGATCTCGATACCATTGTCGGGCGGCACGCCTCAGAAATTCTGGGGAGCAAACGGTACGAATTCTTCTCAAAATTTCAGGAACCTGTTTTTAAAAATAAAGAGTCCCTCCAATTCAAACTTTTGGCAGACTATCCTCATGCAGGTAAACGCCATATGGAAATCTCCCTCACTCCATACATTGATGAGGATGGTACTGTCAGCGGGGTCGTCTCCCGTTCAAAAGATATCACCCATAAAATCGAACAGGAGGCGAAATTACGCTTATCGGCAAAGGTTTTTGAAAGTACCATCGAGGGAATTACGATTACCGATAAGGATGGGAGAATTTTGGCCGTCAACAAAGCTTTCTGTACCATTACGGGGTACAGCGAGGCCGACGTTCTGGGGGAAAATCCGAGAATCCTGAAATCGGGGCGTCACGGGGAAGATTTTTACAAAAAAATGTGGACATCGCTGGCCGAAACCGGCATGTGGCGGGGTGAAATCTGGAATAAAAACAAGGCGGGGAGAATTTATCCCGAGCTGTTGACGATTAGTTCAATTTTGGATGACGATGGCAATACGTTGAATTATGTTGCCGTTTTCTCGGATATCACGTCCATCCGCAAGGTCACGGAACAGCTTGAGTATCAGGCTCACCACCATCCGTTGACGGGTTTACCCAATCGGGTGATGTTGCATATCCGTCTCGAGCATTCAATTCAGCATGCCAAACGTGAAAGGGAACGGGGCGCGGTCCTTTTCCTTGATCTCGATAACTTCAAGAAAATCAATGACAGCCTCGGGCATGGAGCCGGGGACGAGGTTCTGAAGGAGGTCGCCCTGAGACTGCAGCAACACAGTCGCGAGGTCGATACGGTGTCCCACTTGAGCGGTGATGAGTTTGTTGTGATTTTGCAGCGGATCAACTCGATCAATGACGCTCTAACACGGGCGCAGCAGATCCTCGACAGCCTGCAGGAACCGTTCAATATCGGTGAATATGAGCTTTATATCAGCGCCAGTATCGGGATTACCGAATTTTCGGGAGAGAGTGACAGCATTGAAGGGTTGCTGAAGAATGCCGATACTGCAATGTATAAAGCAAAAGAGGGAGGAAAGAATTGTTACCACCTCTATTCTCCGGATCTTACCGATACCGCGCTTGAAAAGGTTCTTCTGGAAACCCATTTAAGACGTGCGATAGAGCGGAATGAACTGGTCTTGTACTATCAGCCGCAAGTGACACTTCCCGCTGGAGACATTGTCGCCGTTGAGGCGCTGGTGAGGTGGCAGCATCCCAGT
>CAZQFI010000009.1:0-7763 GCA_964592545.1 uncultured Geobacteraceae bacterium | reverse complement strand
TGTCCTCTGGATTAACATGGATTGGGGAATCGCGACCTTTGGTCACACCAAAGGGTTTGATCCGTTCCTTATCGCCGACGATACGACCCGTAATATTATTATTTTTTTCCGGATCTGTGGTGCGGCTCTGGTTGTCCCGGTGATGGAGGAAATATTCTGGCGTTCGTTTATGTTACGCTACGTCATCACCTCCGATTTCACCAGTGTGCGCATCGGAACTTTTACCCTGACTTCATTTCTGATCTGTGCGGTATTATTTGGTTTGGAACACAATCTACTGCTTGCCGGAATTATGGCCGGAGCTGTTTACAGTCTACTGCTTTACTGGACCAAAAGTATTTTTCAATGCGTCCTTGCTCATGCTGTAACAAATCTGGCTCTGGGACTCTATGTCCTCCAGACCGGTCATTGGCAATTCTGGTAATTGACAGCTGTCGGAAGGAGACACTATGGCAAAGCAGTCTTCACTATCGCGGGAAACCGGAGGGTGGCTGAGGGTGTTTGCCCCCGCAATTGTTGTGGTTCTGATTGGATTTGCCATCGCTTTTCAATTTGTTGCACCGCCCCCGCCCCGTGATGTCATTCTTGCGACGGGATCTGCGGGAGGAGCATATACCAGTTACGGAAAGCGCTATGCCGAGATCCTTGCCCGCGATGGCATTAATGTCAAACTGAGAAATACGTCGGGAAGTATCGAAAATCTCAATCTGCTTAACGACGATTCAAGCCATGTTGATCTTGCATTTGTTCAGGGGGGACTTGCGTCAGCGGTGAACACCGAATCTTTGGTCACCCTGGGAAGCTTGTTTCTTGAACCCCTCTGGATTTTTCATTCCGATCGCATCTCTCCACAACGTCTGGGTGACCTAAAAGGGTTGAAAATTTCGGTTGGTGCTGAGGGCAGCGGTACCCGAAAACTGGTTCAGGATCTTTTACAGATCAACGGAGTGACTCCCCGGAATTCTACCCAACTTTTTCTTAATTCCCAAGATGCGGCAACGAAGTTACTGAGTGGCGAGATTGATGTTGTCTGCATTGTTGCAAACTCATCTTCAAAGACGGTCCTGGATCTTCTGAGTACCCCTGAAGTGGAACTTTTGGGCCTGGAGAGAGCGGCCGCGTATGCGATGCGTTTTAAATATCTCCATGTCTTGACCCTGCCGGAAGGAGTTATCGATCTGACCAAGAATATTCCTTCCTCTGATCGGACCCTGGTCGCTCCGACCGCTCAGCTTGTCGCTCGCTCTGATCTCCACCCGGCTTTGGTTGATTTACTGCTTCAGGCTGCGGAAGAAATTCATGCTCACGGCGGACCTTTCGAGCATGAAGGGGAGTTTCCTTCACCGCAATATCTCGATTTTCAGCTGAGTGACGAAGCAAAGCGTTTTTACAAAAATGGCCCGCCGTTTTTTCAACGTTATCTGCCATTCTGGATAGCCAATTTTCTCAGTCGCATGAAGGTGATGCTGGTCCCTTTAATTGCGCTGCTCTTCCCGTTCTTTAAAATCATGCCGGCGATCTATCGCTGGCGGATGAGGTCCCGAATTTATCGCTGGTATACCGAACTCGAAGCGATTGATGAGGCAATTCATGGTGGAGAGGGCGTGCCGGATATGACACATTATTACGACAGGCTTGATGTCCTGGAACAGAAAGTTCTGGCGATTTCGGTTCCCCACTCTTTTTCGGAAGAACAGTATCAACTGCGTCTTCACATCGATCTACTGCGAAAGAAGTTACGGGAACAATAGCAGGGCTGATATGGGCATTCCGGCTTATAGCTCGGCCGGCAACGGCCAATCGGCCTCGTATCCTGCAGGATAAAAATTGTCTCTGGTGCGGTTGAAATAACCAAACTGAATCCGGGGAACTTCCCGTTTGAGCCGGTCGAGCATGTTCTTCATTCCGATTCCATGACCATCGGCTCCCATCGATGACCAGTACAGATGGGGGTCGATACTCAAATTTCGCATCTGAATCAGATCGATTCCGATCGTATCGACAAGCTGAATTAACTGTTCGACTTCATCTTGCCGATCAGTAATCCCCGGAAAGACCAGATAGTTCAGCATGGTGAACAGCCCGTGCTGTTTTGCCCGTCGTGCCGACTCAATAACATCGTCAAAGCAGTATTTGACCGGGCGGTAGTAGGCATTGTAAAAGTGCTCCTGGACTGAATTCAGAGAAATACGGATTGAATCAATCCCCGCTTCGGCCAGTTTGTCAATAGCGGCGGGAATTGATGCGTTTGAGTTGAAATTGATCGTTCCGCGTGCTGTCTGGCGCCGCATCTCCTTGACCGACTCGGCAATCCGGTCGGCCTGAAGAATCGGATCACCTTCACACCCCTGCCCAAAAGAGACGATCGCATTCTCGGCATTTTCCAGGTGGGGAACGGCAACCTGACACAACTCTTCAACTGTCGGCACAAAGGTCAGGCGATCCTGACTCGCCTGGCACACTTCGGGTTCATCCTGGAGAGAAATACAGCCGATACAGCGGGCATTGCAGGTGGGGGAGGTGGGCAATGGTGCTTCCCAGCGCCCGAAAAAGAGGTTCTTCGCAGCAAAACAGTGGTAATCAAGGGCACAGCGGGACAGTTGCTTCACCAGTCGATTATCGGCCTGTTCAGCAACCCGTTTGCGGACCAGCGGCTCAAGAATACGATCGTCAAAATGTTTCGCTTCCCACTGTTGATTGCGATCAACCCGCACTGCAGCAACGTAGAAACGCTCTTCCTCAACACACCAGCCAACAGCGGTGTACGACCAGAGGGTGAGCTCAACGTCTTTTTTCGCATAATCAACTGCCGGAAGGAGGGTGCGGGTAAATGCGGGGGTCGTAAAAGCTGAAACTGCCTGTGCTTTACCACCACCCCAGTTGGCGGGGAGAGAATCAATTGTCCGTTGCTGACCGCTGCGCCGATCAAAACCGATCGGCGGCGTGTCGGGGATGGTAAACAGGCGGCTCCCCTCGGGAAGGGGAATCAATTCGCCCTCTTCGGGTTGACACACCGTCATCCCATTCATCCCCGCCATCAACAGTTCGGGGTGCTCAAAAACTTCACCATCGGCGTCGGCTATGACTGCCAGAATTGTTTTATTTTTTCCCATTTTAGTCAGCAGTGACTGTGTAATCATCAAAATAAACAACGCTGTCCGCTTTTGTCCACACACCCACTTTACCCGTCACCGCTGCGGGCAGTTCGTATGTCATATAGTGTTTACCATTCACCGCTGCACTGACCTGCCTCCCTTGAATTGTCACTGACAGATCGTGCCACTTCAGTGTTGGAGTGGGGACGTTACGCACCCAGTTCACCGAACTGCGTCTGCCGTGTTTGAACCGCCACAGTACCAGATTGTTTTCCAGTGGATTTGCCCGCATAGCGTAATAATCACCATTCGGTTTGAGGTCAAAAAGGATTCCGGCACCCTGATCAATTCTTCCTGCAATTGCTTTAAAGCGCATCGAAATCTTGCCGTTGGTGAAGTTTTCAACCTGCTGATCGACAGCAAATGGGAAATAGGCGTAGGCCTGTACGTTATCAAGAAATTCAGCATAGCGTTTGCCGTAGAGTGCCTTCGCTTTGTCGGCCAGTCCGGTAGATGTTTGCCCCCGACTCCACTTGCGACCATCGACAAGGAGAACCTTGTTGTCGTTGTCAACACCAATGCTCCAGTTTCCAACTGCAGCGGCAAATGAGGCAGGCATGGCTCCCACCGTTTCAGCTGAAAAATCGGCAATAATCGGAGTTCCTGCCCATGAAATGCCGACAGAAAAAATCAGAACCACCCCTGTGATCACTACGGATTTTCCTATTTTTGCTAAATGCCTATTGCCCATTATGTTTCATCCCTTCGATTATTTTTCTGACTCGTAATTTCTCAAAAATCGTGGTCGTTGCAACAGTCCAGCAGCCAGCAGAAACAGGAGCGGCAATAGCAGGTAAAACCAGACTTTACTGCCGCTGGCATCTGCTATCAGCGGATGACCACTATAACTCTGAAGCTTGTCCCGTGTCACCTTCTGTCCGGCCAGTTTGTGCAGCAGCGGTAGAATTTCCTCGGGGCTGTTAGAGTAACTCTGCTCTTTCTGCCCTGCGTACTCGTATTCAATCAGACCATAGGTGTCACTTCCGGAAGCGGCAAACAAACCGTCCGAAGCGGTGTCGGCAAATATCAGCCGCAGATCGGGAACTACCCGTTTCAATTTTGCCAGCACTTCGTGATCCAGATCGTAGTAGCGGCCATCTTCCGGTGTCAGGTGAATCGTAATTATCAGCGGTTTCTGCATCTGCTGCAAAGCACGGACATCGGCAGGGTGAAAAGAGTGCTGTCGGTTTGCGGTCATATCAACATAACCGCCCAGCTGGCTGCACCCCACCGCTGCCAACAGTAGAACGGCAACAACCAGTAGTGATGATTGTATTTTAAGTTGCAGCTGTTTCCCCGGATGGAGCCACACCGAAGCACCGGTAAAAAACAGCAGTGCCAGAATCAGAAAGGCGGCAATTGTCGGCGAAGATAAAAGGCCGCTTTCAAACTGACGCAGCAGGGTAGTCAGCGACCAGTTATTCAATATTTCCAGCCACCCCTGTCCGTTGCCTGTCGCGAAATCGAGAACCCAGCAACCCAGCGTAACGCCGAGGCAGAGCATGGCTGCGGTCGGCAGGGTTTTGGCTATTGCTGTGGCAAACATGGCGATACAGACAATGGTCAGAGAATAGAGAGCGTGTCCCAGCAGCAGGGTTAGAATTTCGGGATAATAAATGCTTCCCCCTAAAATTTTCCAGTTAATGACGACTGAGACCGCGGGGATTAACAGCAGTAACCAGACCAGCGCCATAGCCGCCAGTTTTACACCATTGAGAGCAAAGGTAGAAAGGGGGAGTTGAAGGAGTATCTTCAGCGTGCCGTTCTGTTTGTCGTGACCGATCAGTCGCAGGATAATAAACGGTAGCAGCAATGTTTCTATCAGGTAGTAAGCGCCAAATGTGGGGACAAATATCCCATCCAGCGGATTCATCCCAGCGGCCAGTTCCGGATAACTCAACGCCGTCTGACTGGCCTGACTGAACAGTGTCACCGCTTGAATAAAACTGTAGCCGACCAGCAGGGACAAGGCGATCAGCAATCCCCAGAGGGCAGGGGAGAGGAGAATATTACGGATCTCCTGAAACAGCAGAATCTTTAGCAGTTGTGTTTTAGACAAGGGCAAGAAACGCCTCCTCAAGACCGCCGGCACTCACTTTCGCCTGTTCCTGCAACTGTTTAAGTGAACCGATCGCTGCCACGTTGCCACCGTTCAGCAGCAAAAAGCGGTCGCAGATTTTTTCTGCCTCGGTCAGCTGATGGATGGAGAGCAGCAGTGTCCGTCCCGACAGGGTTTCGCGCAGCAGTTGCATAATTTTAAGTGACTGGCGCAGGTCAAACCCGTCAAACGGTTCATCCAGCAGTAATAATGGTTGCGGTGAAAGAAGGCCGATCAGCAGCAGTAGCCGTTTGCGATACCCCTTGGAAAGGGAATGAACCCGTTTTTCCTGTGCCGGCTCAAGTTCCAGTCGTTCAAGCAGTTGCTGTAACTGCTGGTTCTCTGCCGAAAATAATTGTTGAAAAAAGGTGACAACCTGTCCAGCTGTCTGTTCGGCGTAGGGTAAAATACCATCGGGCAGGTAGAAGATGAACGGGTTGACCTGTTGCGGTGTGATCTGCTGATCTTTCCAGTGGATAGTACCGCTGGAAAGGGGGAGAAGTCCCGTTAGGCACTCCATCAGGGTTGTCTTGCCCGCTCCGTTGGGGCCGATTATCCCGAGAATTTCTCCCGGATAAGCAGAAAAGCTGATATCGGTTAAAACCTGCTGCTGGCCAAAATGTTTACAGATATTGTCAGCTCGAAACAGCTCTTTTTCTTCCGGGGCTGCCATGCTTATCCCTTGTCATCCTTTGTCTGTGACTAGTACCAGAGTATATTGTTATTTGAAAAATATGTATTAATTGGAATTTCAGTTGTCTCTTTAGGAACCCAAAGGATCTTAATTAATCTTGGGGATGTTGAGATCCAGAACGCTGCTCGATTTATAGACACTACCCTCCTCCCAGTCCCAAGCTAGGTGCCGAGTAGTACGTAACCATCAAATCCACGATAATCTTAATGTTTGTGGTTTGTCATCACTCCATTCATGGCTAACAATTTCGCAAAGGGTAGCGTTGCATTACTATTTATGTCAATTGGTTCTGTATCAAACTCTGCTTGGATATCGAATTTGAATCGGGTATTCTCCCTGCTATGAAAACCCTGCTGACCACTCTTCACAGTAAATATATCCACGCCAGCCTGGCGTTACCGTGCCTTGCGAGTTATTGCGGTGAGGGGTGTGGTGATATTGTGATTGGTGAATACTCGGTCAATGAACCGAAGGAGATCGTTCTGGCGCAGTTGGTCAACTGGAACGCTGATGTGATCTGCTTTTCGGTTTATCTGTGGAACCGGATTGCCACCCTTGAGCTGGTCAGTTGTTTGAAGCAGATTAATCCTGCGCAGAAAATTGTCCTTGGCGGGCCTGAGATCTCGTTTGAGGAGGCTGATTTTTTCGAGCACCATCCGGTTGATGCGCTGATCTGTGGAGAGGGGGAAATCCCGCTGCGTCAACTGCTGCGGGCGTGGCAGCAGGGGTTGGAGCCGCAGCCGGTTGGTGGCTTGAGGCTGCCGGAGGGGACGACTGAACCGGGACGGAGTGTCCTTGAGTCTCTCGATGAAATTCCTTCGCCGTTTGCCGCCGGACGGGTCGATCTGAGCAAAAGACTGGTCTATTACGAAAGCAGCCGTGGCTGCCCCTACACCTGCAGTTTCTGCATGAGCGCTCTCGATGAGCAGGTGCGGTCGTTTTCAATGGAGCGGATCAGGGCTGACCTGAAAATACTGATGGACAACCGGGTCGACACCATCAAATTTGTTGACCGGACCTTCAACTACAACAATCCCCGCAGCCGTGACATCTTCAAGTTTATCCTCAAGCACAATCGGTCGAGTCGCTTCCATTTTGAGATCGGTGCCCATCTGCTTGATGACGTGACGCTGAAACTGCTGGAACAGGTTCCCGACGGGATATTTCAGTTTGAAATCGGGGTTCAGTCGACTTTGCCCGAAACGCTCCACTTGATTAATCGTAATGTATCACTTGATAAACTTGAGCATAACATTCGATATTTAAAGGAAAAAACACATATCCATATCCATCTTGATCTCATTGCAGGATTACCGGGTGAGACATATCTGCAGTTTCTGAAATCGATTGATCGAGTGTCCTCCCTTGGGGCAGATCACCTGCAAATTGAGCCGGTCAAGCTGCTCCCGGGCGCACCGCTACGACAACAGACACATGAGTGGGACATCCACTTTGATCCAAATCCCCCTTACACGATTCTAAGATCACAAGAACTGACTTTTTTCGATCTTGACAGGTTGGGTGGAATAGGGCGGTTGCTTGATCTGGTGGTCAACAGCGGTCGGTTTGAGTTTTTATTGCCCCGTTTAATTGACCATTTCAAGCGATTGTCGCTGGCTCTGGAAGATCTTGACACGTTCTGGCGGGAGAAAAATCTCTACAATCAACGCCGTTCTTTGCGCGATCTTTATCTGCGGATCAACGATTATCTGTCAGCCCGGTTCACCGGTGTCAGGCTGGCTGAATTGCAGGAATCTCTCAGCCGGGATTATGCACATAACGAACGGGTTGTCGGTGGTTCAGCGCCACCATTCTT
>CAZQFI010000008.1:0-7728 GCA_964592545.1 uncultured Geobacteraceae bacterium | reverse complement strand
TGTCGTCGATGCACAGGAAGAGATCGTCTAGTAAAACGTGACATCAGTTTACGGACCCTCAGCGGGGACTTCCATTCAGGAGGTCCCCGCTTTTTAATTCATGAACTTCCAATCGGTCATAATAGTTGTTAAGATGCCTGCCACTTAAACGTAAATCCACTCAGAACCACTTCAGCAAAAGAGAATTGATATGAAATACTGCAGCACCAGAGGTCACGTTAAAGGTTTGAATTTTACCGATGCTGTCATGATGGGACTGGCAGATGATGGCGGTTTGCTCCTCCCGGAAGAGATCCCTCAACTGACAGAATCAGAATTAAACGCATTCGGCACCCTCACCTACCCTGAGCTGGCGTTCCGGATTATTTCAAAATATGCCACCGATATCCCGACAAGTGACTTGAGGGATCTGATTGAACGTTCTTATGCAGCGTTCAATGATCCACGTGTTACTCCGGTTATTAAACAGAACGGTCTTTACATTCTTGAACTTTTCCACGGCCCGACACTTGCGTTTAAAGATGTTGCGCTGCAATTCCTTGGCAACCTGTTTGAGTATTTTCTCAGTAAAAACAATCAGAGAATGAATATTATCGGGGCAACAAGTGGTGATACCGGCAGCGCCGCCATCTATGGAGTCCGGGGCAAGAAGAATATCAACATCTTCATTCTTCATCCCAAAGGGAAAGTATCACCCATTCAGGAATTGCAAATGACAACGGTCACCGACAGTAATGTTTACAATCTGGCTGTTGAGGGGACGTTTGATGACGCACAGGCCATCGTCAAAGAGATATTCGGTGATCTCGACTTCAAAGAGAAACATGCCCTTGGTGCCGTCAATTCAATCAACTGGGCACGCGTTCTTGCTCAAGTCGTTTACTACTTTTATGCCTGCTTCAGGGTTCAGGAAGGGACGGGTGCCAAACAAATCAATGTCTCGGTCCCGACCGGCAATTTCGGTGATATTTTTGCCGGTTATATTGCCCGCGCAATGGGTGCACCGATCGGCAAACTGATCCTGGCAACAAATTCAAATAACATTCTCAGCCGCTGTATCAATTCGGGTGATTACTCAATGGCAGCTGTCCACCACTCCCTCTCCCCCTCAATGGATATCCAGATTGCCAGCAATTTTGAACGCTACCTCTATTACCTGCTCGACCGGAATGCCGACAGTGTCGTCAAAGCGATGGACAATTTCAAAAAAAACGGGCAACTCGACTTTACCCCGGAGCAAAAGAAACGCCTCAAAGCCGATTTCTCTGCGGGCTCAATCGATGATACTGAAACACTTGAAACAATCCGCACCTTTTATCGGGAAACCGGTTATACCCTCGACCCGCACACAGCAGTCGGTGTCTCTGTTGGTAATGCTGCTGCCAGCCCGGAAATCCCACTTGTCTGCCTTGCAACGGCACATCCCGCAAAATTTGGTGATGCCGTCAAACGGGCAACAGGTGAAGATGTCCCTCTGCCACCCCAGCTCGAACAGCTGACCAAACTGGAAAAGCGCCTCACCACCCTTCCTGCCGATAAAGAGCAGATTAAAAGATATATTTCAGATAATTCTATCTAAAATTGTCATATTTACTTTCTATTCCCCACATCCCCTGATAAAATCTCCACCATGAAATCAACTTTCATGGTGGAGGTTGATAATAGAAACGATCAGGAGGACAAGTATGGGGGCTATTTCTACAGACAAAGTTATTGATCTTATCCAGAGCTACGGGTTGCCGATCATCTGGGCACTTCTCATCTTTATTGTCGGGCGGATTGTTGCGCGGATGATATCGAACGGTATCGGCAAGATCATGGCCAGAAGCGATGTTGATGAAACTCTGATTAAGTTTGCCAAGAGTATGATCTATGTTGCCCTGATGATCTTTGTCATCCTGGCAGCACTCGGTAAACTGGGGATCGAGACAACCTCTTTTGCTGCAATCATCGCAGCCGCAGGTTTGGCAATCGGTCTTTCTCTGCAGGGGACTCTGGGCAACTTTGCTGCCGGTGTCATGCTGATCCTTTTCCGCCCCTTCAAAGTTGGTGATTTTGTCGAAGCCGGTGGGGTTACTGGAGTTGTTGAAGAAATTCAGATTTTCAGTACCAAAATGAAGTCGGGAGACAATAAAGAGATTACCGTTCCCAACGGCCAGATTATTGGCAGTACCATTACCAACTATTCGGCAAAAGAAACCCGCCGGGTCGATATGGTTATCGGAGTTGGCTACGAGGATGATCTGAAAAAAGTGCGCGCGGTTCTTGAGGATATCCTCAACAGTGACGAGCGGATTCTGAAAGATCCGGCACCAACCATCGGGGTTGCTGAGCTGGCAGACAGCAGCGTCAACTTTGTTGTTCGCCCCTGGGTTAAAAGTGCCGATTACTGGGGGGTCATGTTCGACACTCTCGAAACCGTCAAGCTCCGTTTTGATGCAGAGGGGATCTCCATTCCCTATCCACAACAGGATATCCATGTCATCAAAAATGATGCGGCCGCTTAATTTTCTGCTCTGAGCAATCAACAAAAAAGCCCCCGGAAATTTCCGGGGGCTTTCTATCATGATATTATCAATCCACTAGCAATCAAAATAGAGAGCAAATTCTTCCGGACAAGGACGCATCCGCACCGGATCGACCTCAGCTTCACGCTTGTAGCTGATCCACATCTCGATAACATCCTCGGTAAAGACATCACCCTTAAGGAGGAAGTCGTGATCTTTCTCCAGATTGTCGAGAGCATCTTCCAAAGAAGAGGCAACGACCGGAATGTCTTTGAGCTCCTCAGGTGATAAACCGTAGATATCCTTGTCGAGCGGCTGACCCGGATCAATCTTGTTTTCAATCCCGTCAAGGCCGGCCATCAGCTGAGCGGCAAAAGCGAGATAGCCGTTAGATGATGCATCGGGAGTCCGATACTCAACCCGCTTGGCTTTTTCATTGTTGGTGACCGGAATCCGCAGCGATGCAGAACGGTTACGGTTGGAATAAGCAAGGTTGACCGGAGCTTCAAAACCGGGAACCAGACGCTTGTAGGAGTTCGTTGTCGGGTTGGTAAAGGCGCAGAGGGCCTTGGCGTGCTTCATGATCCCGCCGATGTAGTACATCGCCATTTTGGAGAGTCCACCGTATCCATCACCGGCAAACAGGTTCTTGCCGTCTTTCCAGAGGGACTGGTGACAATGCATCCCGGAACCGTTATCACCAAAAATCGGCTTTGGCATAAAAGTCGCTGTTTTTCCATTACGTGCAGCGACATTCTTAACGATATACTTGAACCATTTCAGGGTATCACCCATCTTCAGCAGAGAGTCAAAACGCATATCGATCTCGTTCTGGCCACCAGTTGAAACTTCGTGGTGAACTGCTTCGATTGTCATGCCGACGCTCTGAAGAACCTGAACCATTTCATTCCGCAGATCAACGTGCGAATCGGTCGGAGCACAGGGGAAGTACCCTTCCTTGTGGCGTGGTTTGTAACCGAGGTTGGGAAAC
The DNA here is from genome assembly GCA_964592545.1 of uncultured Geobacteraceae bacterium. Lineage (GTDB taxonomy): Bacteria > Desulfobacterota > Desulfuromonadia > Desulfuromonadales > Geopsychrobacteraceae > Desulfuromusa. The sequence continues at coordinate 4,230 of CAZQFI010000008.1, read as the reverse complement.
TCTTCCCGCCCGGTGTTCCAGACCCCCTCGACTGAGTCAACAGAATAGAAAGACTCGTTGGTGCTTGAAGCATAACGGACATCATCAAAAATAAAGAATTCGGGCTCAGGGCCAAAGTATGCGGTATCTGCAATGCCGCTCGATTTGAGATATGCCTCAGCCTTTTTCGCAATAAAACGAGGATCGCGGGTATACCCTTCGCGGGTAATCGGATCCATGATGTCACAGATCAGACTTAAGGTGGTCAACTCGATAAAGGGGTCAATCTGTGCGGTTGCCGGATCGGGAATCAGTAACATGTCGGAGTTGTGAATTGGCTGCCAGCCACGAATCGAAGAACCGTCAAACCCGATCCCCTCTTCGAAAGTCTCTTCACTAAACTCACCGATAGGGGTACTGAAATGTTGCCAGATCCCGACGAAGTCGAGAAATTTGTAGTCGACCATCTGACAATCATTTTCCTGTGCAAACTTAACAACGTCTTTTGGTGTCATGTTACTGCTCCTTAGTCAATGTTTTGAAAAACGTACCTGCTGCAATTCCATACAATTCTAAACGCTAAATCAAATGGCATCCTCACCACGTTCCCCGGTACGGATACGGACGATTTCATCTATCGGAGTCACGAAAATCTTACCATCACCGATCCGCCCCGTTTTTGCCGCTTCGGCGATTGCATCAACAACCTGAGCAACAATGTCATCGGGAACAATGATTTCCATCTTTATCTTGGGAATAAAATCGACAACATATTCAGCCCCGCGATAAAGCTCGGTGTGCCCTTTCTGGCGGCCAAAACCTTTAACTTCACTGACGGTGATTCCCTGAATACCAATTTCATTCAGAGCCTCTTTGACCTCATCCAGCTTAAACGGCTTGATGATTGCCTCAACTTTCCGCATTAAATCCTCCTTTTTTCTCTATAAACGACCACCTCTTCACAATTCCTCACAGGGACAAAAGCAAAGAACAAGCCAATCGGTAATTTTCTATTTTCTAAAACGTGTTGTTGTAAAAAATAAGAGAAATCAGCCAATTATCACTATCGAATGAGATATTTTCAGAGTTTTTTGAGTATCGAGCAACACACTTCCGGCATAACACCACAATGAATGCACAAAAAATAGTCACCTCAACGTTTATATGCGTACAAATTATACAGTTCCGGGGATCTGTCCACCCCACTCCACCACAGTTATACTTTCACAGTGGTAAGTTTGTGGAAACATATCGAGTGACTGACTTGATACCAGTTCATAGCCGCCCTTGACAAGGATATTTAAATCGCGGGCTAAAGTTTGTGGGTCACACGAGACATAGACAACCTTTTTTACCGGTGACTGAATCAACTCATTGACCACTGCAGCAGCACCACTACGCGGAGGATCGAGAACCACCAGATCGACGGGACCACGTTGTTTTAAAAATGGCAGCGCTCCAGAGGCAGAACGATTGTAAAAGGTCGCATTTTCAATACGGTTGGCATGGCAGTTGTTCTTTGCCATCGCTATTGAGCTGCTGGACCCCTCAACACCGATAACCGCTTTGGATTGTCCTGCCAGGGGAAGAGAAAAGTTTCCCATCCCGCAAAACAAATCGACAACCGTTTCAGTCCCGCGTAAATCGGCACATTCGAGGACTTTTTGAACCATGACACGATTCTGATCCAGATTGATCTGAGCAAAGCTCCCGGCCGCATAGGAAAGCGGCATTAACGGCTGACCGACCTCTATCTGATAGATGCCATCTCCGACAACCGGCAGCAGTGTCCGGCTATCTGTTGATTTCAGCAAAATCTCAGCACCGAGATTTGCGACCTGAAGATCGTCAGCTAATGCCGCCAGTTTTTGACCGCAATAATGGATGACTGCCCCACACCGTTTTCGATCATCTATCGTCAGATCGATCTGCGTCACATCGGCGCGGTATGCTGACACAGCAAGCACCTCGCGCAGGGACGATAGCAGGTTGTTGAGTTCTTCCGCTATCAGCGGACAGTGATCGATGGCAACCACGTCGTGGCTCTTCGGGCGGTAAAAACCGGTGACAAAGATCCCGTTCTGCAGTGTACACTTTATCTGGATACGACTGCGATATCCCCACTCCTGCGGTGCCGGAAGAACCGGGAGAACCTTGGAAGAATCGATATGACACCGGCGTACCAATGTGTCACGAAATAGAGTGTCTTTCCAGTGGAGTTGTTCCTGATACGGTAGATGCTGCCACTGACAACCGCCACACGCTCCGGCAACAAGACACCGTGGCTGCCGACGCACCGCTGCCGATTCTACGATTTCACCGATTTCGGCCTCAAGAAAACTCTTTTTGACTCTGGTAACACGGGAAATAACGACATCCCCAACCGCCGTATGGGGGATAAAAACGACCCGACCCGCATAGCGAGCCAGTCCGGAACCACCATTGACCAGAGTTTCAATGGTCAACGGTGGCAACAGATCTGCAATTTTAACGGGTCGAATTGTGGGCAAAGGAATCCCTAATTGTGTTTCGCAACAAAAATATCGTCATCAAACATCAGGGTTGCAAAATAATCGTCAAGTGTCTCTTCACGGCGAATCAGTTGAACCGACCCATCGGCACGCAACAAAAGTTCTTTGGGACGTAACTTGGCATTATACTGGAAACCCATCGCGTGACCGTGGGCTCCGGTATCGTGAATCACCAGGATATCACCCTCTTCAATCTTCGGCAGTTCACGCTGAACGGCAAATTTGTCATTGTTCTCACACAGGGAACCCACCACATCGTAGACACACTCTCTGGCAGCGTCCTCCTTGCCAATCACATCGATGTGGTGGTAGGCACCATACAGAGCGGGTCGCATCAGGGCCGACATACAGGCATCGACACCGATATAATCACGATAAATATTTTTATGATTGATTGCCGAGGTGACCAGACACCCGTGCGGCCCGGTCATAAGACGACCACTCTCCATGTACATCCGCGGAACATAGCTGTGCTTCTCACGGAACGCATTAAACTGTGCTTCAATCTCTGCCGCCATCGCTGCAATGTCGAGGGGCTGCTGATCGGGTTGATAAGGGATCCCCATCCCTCCGCCGATATTAATAAACTCGAACTCTATCCCCAACTCACTCAATACCAGCTCGGAAACCTCCAGCATCATCCTTGCGGTTTCAACCATATACGTGTAATCAAGCTCGTTCGATGCAACCATGGTGTGGAGACCAAAGCGTTTTGCTCCCCGCTGTTGTGCCTGACGATAGGCATCGACAACCTGATCGTGGGTTACACCGTATTTTGCTTCAACCGGGTTACCGATAATCACATTGCCCGTCCGGCGCGGTCCCGGATTATAGCGGAAGCAGATCAGCTCAGGAAAATCGGGAACTTTGTCGATCAAAGAAATATCGTCAATATTGAGGATACACCCACCATCTGCCGCAGCAACATTGAACTCGGTCTGATTGGTGTTGTTGGAAGTGAACATAATCTCCTCACCTCGCGCCCCGACCTGACGGCTGAGGATCAGCTCACCGATCGAACTGCAATCGAAGCCGAACCCCATATCGCGCATTAATTTAAGAATTTCCGGGTTTGGCAAGGCCTTAACTGCGAAATATTCACGGAATCCTTCAACTCCTGAGAACAATTCTTTCAAACGTTCACCCGTCGTACGGATTCCCACCTCATCATAAATATGAAACGGGCTGCCATAGTGCTCAACCAACTGCTCGGTGATCGGAAACAGACGTTCTTTAAAACTTTGTGACATGGGCATAAGAAAACTCCTATCGGTGCTGAAAACGACTTAAATCAATTTTTCTGGTTTCTTTGACTGTATTTAAAACGATACTGGTTTTTGTCTGCTGAACGCCATCCAATGGACAGATTTCTTCGGCAATAACCCGACCCAGCTCCGCATTATCGGCAACCCGGAGCTTCAGCAGATAACCGTCTTCACCGGCAACCTGATGGACATCCTGAACACCCGTCACAGTAGAGAGAGCCTCAGCCAACCGTGAATGACAGGGTGATTGAACACTCACCTGAATAAATGCCATCAGCCCCTGCTGGAACGGCTGTGGGTTCAGGCGCACTTCATACCCCTCAATAATTCCACGCTCTTCCAGCTTACGGATTCTTTCCAGTACTGCAGAAGGCGCCATTCCTATCTGCCGGGAAACTTCGGCATTCGGAATCCGGGCTTTCTCCTGAAGTATTTCCAGTATCTTATAGTCTTTA
>CAZQFI010000007.1:0-2283 GCA_964592545.1 uncultured Geobacteraceae bacterium | reverse complement strand
AACCGCAATGATTCTGCCGACCCTTATGTCCAATTTTTCGAAGGACACTTCGAATGAAACAATCGGTTTTGTTTCTTTAGCCATGCAATTATTCCTCTCAATCAGAAGCCCTGCAATGCACAGTGCCATTTCTTGCTGTATTCCCCGGTTAAATCAATTCAAAACTGCGCAGCAGGAAAATTCCAAGCGTGGTGAAAAGCAGCGAAGCCAATGAGGTTGTCGCAATGATGGCTGCCGCCAGATGGTGATTGCCGCCCATCGCCTGAGTCATCGGATAGCTGGCTGCCGCTGTCGGAGCGGCACACATCAGATAGAGAACCCCCAGCTCTTCACCACGCAGACCGATAATAATGCCACCGAGAGTGATTATTAACGGAACAAAGAGCAGTTTCCCGGCAACGGCCCAGTACAGCGGCGGGGAGGTTTGAAATTCCTGTAAGCGGATCGATGCTCCGGCACACAGCAGCGCCAGCGGCAGGGTCATTCTGGCAAAATAGCCCCCCGTTTCAAGGAGGATTGTTGGAACGTGAATGCCCAGCAGGGAGATAACGACACCGGCGGTTATTGCCAGAATCAGGGGGTTTTTCACAATTCCCAGCAGCACCGGTAACAGTTCACCTCGCCTATCGAGATCATCACGATGGCGGGTCAGGGTCAGAACGGCCAGAATGTTGAACAGGGTTGTCATGACCGCGAGGTAGATTGATGCTGTGGCGACGACCCCTTCACCAAAAGCACTCAGACAAAACGCAAGGCCGATGATTCCCATATTGCTGCGAAATGCACCTTGAACAAAAACCCCGCGATCTGAAACAGTTTGCAGCCGGGGACTGAGAATCCGATCAAGAATCAGAAAAACTGCAACGGTTGCAATCAGCGCATAAACAACCAGTGTGATCGGGAGGTCATGGCGAAAATCGGTTTTGACCAGTTTGACAAACAACAGACATGGCAGGGTTACTTTGAAAACCAGATTGGAACCGAGGCGGGCAAATTCATCGGAGATCCAACCGATCCGTTTGAAAATAATTCCCAGCCCGAGGATGCAGAAAATCGGGGTCGTAATTGTCGCCGCAAATATGAGATCGTCAAGCATGCCTGACCAATCTCATTTATAATCGCCCCTCTTCAACAGCATGGCAGGCAACCTTACGGTCACCATCCAGATCAAGGAGAACTGGAATCTCAGCGGTACAGCGATCGTTCGCATAAGGACAGCGGGTATGAAAAACACAACCTGAAGGGGGAGACAGGGGTGATGGCAATTCTCCCGACAGGATCACCCGTTCTTTACGATTTTCGGCTTTGAGGTGAGGAGTGGAGGCGAGCAATGCCTGAGTATAGGGATGGCGCGGATTTTTGAAGATCGGCTCCGATTCACCATACTCCGCAACTCTCCCCAGATACATGACCATGACATCATCGGCAAGGTAGCGGACAACCGACAGATCGTGGGCAATAAACAGGAATGCCAGGGTCATATCTTGCTGGATATCCTTGAGAAGATTCAATACCTGCGCCTGAACCGAAACATCGAGAGCAGAAACCGGTTCGTCGGCAACCACCAGCTTCGGTTCCAGCATCAGCGCCCGGGCGATGGCAATCCGCTGGCGCTGACCACCCGAGAACATGTGGGGATAACGGTCGTAATGTTCAGGGCGCAAGCCGACCTTGGTCATGATGCCGCGGACCCGCTCTTCGCGTTCTTCCTTGCTCATCGTTGTATTGATGATCAGCGGCTCACCGATGATGGTTCCGATTTTTTTGCGCGGATTGAGTGACCCATAGGGATTCTGAAAAATCATCTGCACCCGCTGGCGGGCGATTTTCAAATCCTGATCCGAGATGTTGACCAGATCAAAACCATCAAACTGCAGTTCCCCGCTGGTGGGGCGCTCAATCATGGTGATCTGGCGGGCCAGCGTTGACTTGCCGCAGCCAGATTCACCAACCACCGCAAGGGTCTTCCCTGCTTCAACCTGAAAGCTGACATCATCAAGTGCCTTGACAATTGCGGTTGGTTTGAATGCCCCCTGGGAGACTTCGTAGTAACGGGTCAGGTTTTTCGCTTCAAGTATCAGCGTCTTCGGGGTACTCATTGTTGTGGCTTTCCTTCTGCATCCAGTGGGGTGTGACAACGAACCTGACGGCCATCTGCTGCGGTCACCAGCGGTGGTGCCTCTGTCCGACACCGCTCGGTTGCAAACTGACAGCGTGGATTTAATAAACACCCGGTCGGACGATCAAACTGGCCGGGAACCACACCGGGGATTGTTTTCAGCC
>CAZQFI010000006.1:0-9381 GCA_964592545.1 uncultured Geobacteraceae bacterium | reverse complement strand
CCTGATCAACAAACACCTTTCCTGAACACTATCAATCCGTTTCCCCTGCAAAATCATAAGTTTTCACTCATTTGTATTTGACAAAAAAACAAATATAATGTAGTTATATTAATTTTATATCTACAATAATACTATTTTATTTCAATTTCCTGTGATCGTGAGAAGGTTTTATGGCACGCAAGAAAATGGGTGAAATCCTGGTTGACAATGAGGTTATCTCTCAGGAAGAGTTGAATCAGGCACTGATAAGGCAAAAGGGGACAAATAAACCGATCGGAAAGATCCTGGAAGACATGGATGTTATCCTTGAAGAGGATATCGCCAAGGCACTTTCGACACAATTCGGCTTTCCACACGTCAAACGCTTCTCTCGGCACCGGTTTCCCCAGAGCGTGCTTGATAAAATTGATGCAGAAACGGCCCTTGCACACCTGATCTTTCCCTTAAAAATTGACAACAAGACTCTCTATCTGGCCATGTCAAATCCTCTTGATATGGGTCTCCAGAACGATCTTTCTTTCAAGCTGGCAATGAGAATTTCTCCCTGTGTCGCAACACCCGAAGAGATCAAAGCGGCGGTAAAAAAACATTATCTTGGCGGCGAAGAACTGATTGTCGATGACAAGGAAGAGCAGGTCAAAAATATTTTACTGGTCGACAACCAGGAAATTAACCTGACGGCCGCAGAAGAAGCTTTAAAAGATGAGGGATATTCCGTTTACAAGGCCAGAAATGGTGCAGAAGGGCTCAAGATTGCGGTACAGCTCCATCCCGACCTGATTGTTACCAATATTGCCATGCCACGGATGGATGGGGTCGAGATGTTCAAATCACTGCAAGCCAACGGTGAAATTGACAACATTCCGGTTATCGCAGTATCGGCCAAAATATCTGCCGAGGAAGAGGCGGAACTGCTTGACATGGGATTCTTCGACTTTATTCCCAAGCCAATTCACCCAATTCGCCTTTTAGCCAGAGTGAGGCGGGCATTGAGACAATTTGAAAAATAGCTACGCCAGAATCGCCAGTTCCTCATCGGCATAGGTCATTCTGGTAATGCCGGTTTCGGTAACCTTCCAGGTGTTTTCGATGCCAACGGCCCCGACACCGGGAAAAACGGCCTTCGGCTCAAATGCGAAGGTCATGTTTTTCTCCAGCACAACATCATCAAAGCCACGGGCGATAAACGGATATTCATCAACCTCAATTCCAATTCCGTGGCCGATAAATGAGACCTGTGCGCCACTGAACCCCATAAAATTGTCTTTGTAGCCCAGTCTATCGGCAAGCTCGCAACACTGTTGATAGATATCACCCCAGGCGACACCGGGGCGGGCAATCTCACACAGCTTATCCTGAACCCGCACCATGTCGGCATAGGCCCGCTGTAATCTATCGGATAACGGGCCGAAAGAGAGGGTCCGTGTCTGGTCAACCAGATAGCCATCGCGAGCAATAATGAAATCGATAATAATCGGCTCTCCGGCGATTATCGGCTTGTTACCCGAGCCCTGACCGACCGCTGGATTTAATCCGGTACCACCGAGTGGAGCATCAAGGTAGGCGGGAACAGCACCGGTGTCTCCCGAAAAGATGTGACCAAAGTAGAGCTCAGAGTTGAAGCTGCGAAACCGGATCACCCCCTGATGCCCCTCTTTTCGTGCAAAACATTCGAGTTCTGCAGCGACAGCAAGCTCGCTCATTCCCGGCCGGATAAGTTTTTTTGCGTATTCATAGGTTTTATCTGCCAGTACCGCACAGGCAGCCATTATTTCAATTTCGTAGTCGCTCTTGACCGCCCGAACCGTCCGCAATAAATGGGAAATGTCCGATATTTCTGCATCGGGCAACAGTTTTTGATAACGTTTGAATTGTTGCACCGGCAAGACATCAAGTTCCATCCCGACCCGCTCCGGCACAGGCAAACCAATCTCTGAAAGGTGTTCATTCAGTTGTCGAATGCTGGAAATTTTTCGGATACAATCCAGCTGTGATTCACGGCCGGCGCGATCAAAATCCTTAATCACCAGATAAACCGGCTCACCCGCAACCGGTAGGTAATAGATCCCCCTCTGAATAGATCCGGTGAAATAAAACAGATCGCTATTTTGCAGCAAAATAATCGCGTCGAGATTCTGTGCGATCATTAATCGCTGTAACGCTTTGAAACGCTGGGTTAATTCACTCCCGGGGGTGATCCGCATCATGCCACTCCATATCCAGAAAAAAGAGTCTTCTTTAAGAAAAATCGGTCAAAACATGCTGATTAATTTTTAGGCAAAGAGGAAAAAATCACGCCATTGCAGGACTTAATCGGGACGATAAACACTTTTACACAGTGCTATCCACAGCACCTGTTAACAGCGTCCACAAAATAAGCATTAGCTATATAATTCAAATAGTTAAACAAATATAAAGATTATTCAACAGCACAGTCTGTGGGATCACCCTGCAGTTTTTCCAGCGCGTGAGGGAGAACCGGCAATAAAACTTCGATATTTTCCCGAACAGCCTTGGGACTTCCAGGCAGGTTGATAATTAAGGTCTGTTTCCTGACACCGACAAGGGCGCGTGAGAGCATCGCCCGTGACGTCTTCTGCATACTCGCGATCCTCATCGCTTCCGCCATCCCCGGAATCTGATAATCGAGGATTTCCGCGGTTGCCTGCGGGGTCACATCCCGCGGACTGAGACCGGTCCCCCCCGTTGTTAAAATAATATCCAGGCACAAATCATCGACCCAACTTTTCATCACCATCACAATTTTATCGAAAACGTCTGCAATGATCTGATAGCGGGAGATACTCCCCAATTCTGCGACAAGGTCGGCAAGCAATGTGCCACTCTTATCTTCACGATGACCGCATGCCCCTTTATCAGAGAGGGTCAATATACCAATTTTGTAAGAGCTGTCAGCCACGGGTCGCTCCTTTGCTGTCGTGTTGCTAGTGTTTTTTGGTCATCAACATCCGCCGGGCATTATTGGCAATCGCCTGGGTCACATTCCGACTTTTTGCCAGTGCCCGGATATCTTTCTCGGACAGAAACGTCATAAATCGCATCGCCTTCTGCAGCGGGGTCCGGGGATGAACAACCAGGGCTTTCTTCATCTCATAAAGTTTTGTCCAGTCCCGGTTGAGAAGAATAATCCGGATCATTTCCTCACTACTGCTACGGTTTTTCGCGATATTTAAAACTTCCCCCTCTGAGATTCGGGGATTTCTCAAGACCGCAGTATTGACCTGTTTGTTGGACTCACGAATCAGCAGTGTCCGCCACTCTTTATCGCCGGTTAACGCCATCTTTATTTTTTCAGAAACTGTCATTTCCTGAAGTTCCTGATATTTTGAAAGAGTCTCCTCATCCAACCCTTCCTCAAAAGATTCGTCTTCCTCCGGTTGATCCTCCTCCGGAACCGGCTCGTCAGCCTTCTCTTCAACCGGCTCCGGGATCTCTTCAACCGGTTCAACCCAACCAAGGCGCTGCTTCATCACCTTATCGGCATGGGGATTGTTGATAATGGTTGTTCTTAAAACATCGGTCTTGCGCAACAGTTCATCGTTATGCGAAAGCATATCCAGCACGTCACCAGAGCTGTTTTCTGCAAGGAACAGTAAGCTTTTGATCCCGATCATCCGGTGCATCAGTGCCGCCTGCATGACAACAGCATCCTGATAGCGTAACTTCACAATCAGATCGATAATGGAAGGGTGCAATCCCTCCTGACTGAGAGCAGCCAGCAGAATCTGGGCCGGCAAGGTTTTCAGAGTGCTCAGAGCTTCATCTTTAAGTTCCTGGTTCTCGCCGTGATAAAAAACAAACAGAACCGTGACCAGATTAGAACCCGACATCGGCAGCGCTCCGCGAGCAGCAGCCAGCCGCACGCTATGACCGCCCCACTTGCTCATAATCTTGGCGACCTCAGCCGGAATAACAATCTGAACTTTTTCTGTCCCCTGCCCTTTTTTACTCAAGAAGACCTCACTTCTTTTTTTCGATCTGAGTATAAAATCCGAAAGTTGCAATATGGTCTGCAACTTCCTGAGCTGTCTGCTGATCAGCCTGGAGCACTGTCAACACCGTTCCGTTCATCACCACGTCATTGTCAACCAGCGAGACGTCTATCTTTTTCTTCGCTAAATCTTCCTGCATTTTTCTGGCTCTTTGTTCCTGATGGAAAGATCCGGCATACACGGCCAGTTCTCCCCCGTCATCCGGCAATAAAAATGCTGACTTGACCTTTTTCTTCAGTTTTTTCAGCTGGGCCCTTGCCTCTTTATCGGGATAGATCCCCTTCTGCAGCCGAACCATTTTAACCAGCCCACGGCCACGCCGCTGTTCCGGCTGGAAACCAAGTTCCTCCAGATCACTGATCGCCTGTCCCAATTCGTCTTTGCCAAGAAAAGGACCGACATTCACCTCAAAAAGGGAAATGCCACCGGCCCCCTCAGGTGATGACTGCACGACTTTATCTGCCGTCCCCTTTTCGACGACTGCAGTCTCAGGAGGATCGTGCGGAGAAACAACCGCCACCCCACCATCAGCAGCTGATAACGATAGAGCCTGAGATCGGAGAGGAACAGGGAATCGGGGAGAAGCAGCATGGCTGACCTGTGAAGCAGGCTCCATCTTCGATGAGAATCCGCCGAGATACAGATAGCCGACACCGGCAAAAAAGAGGCAGAACAAAATCAGGAGGAGAACGTCACCAAAGCGGAAAGATCTCCGCCATTCGGCAACGGCCGGTGCCGCTTCGACACCGCTTTCACTATTCTCAAGGAGGAGGGATTCCAGCCTTTTAGGAGCACCGGTTTGTTCAGTACCACGTCGTCCCTCCGGTGCAGGGTCTGCTACAGAATTATTCTGTTCATCCACACTCATCTCTTGATCCCCCGCAACCCTTTCGGGGTTCGGAGCCTTGATACTCCGAACCCCGAGAAGCTCAACCTTTATTCATCTCTTCAAGGATTTTTGCCGTCTGATGGGTCGGAACTTCTTCATATTTGCTGAATTCCATCGAGAACATTCCGCGGTCAGAGGTCATCGACCGCAGCTCAGGGGCATAACGGAGAACCTCAGCCATGGGCACTTCGGCGCGAATCACCTGACTGTTGGCCTGCGGTTCGACCCCGACAACCTTGCCGCGACGCGAGTTGAGATCGCCGATAACATCTCCCATACAATCGTCAGGAACGGTAATCTCAATGGCCATAATCGGTTCCAGAAGCACCGGTTTACAGACCTCCATCGCCTTTTTAAAAGCCATTGATCCGGCAACCTTGAATGCCATTTCCGAGGAATCGACCGAATGGTGAGACCCGTCATACAGCGTCACCTGAAGATCGACGACCTGACTCTTGGTCAAGGGGCCGGTCTTCATTGCTTCAACAATCCCCTTATCAACAGCAGGGATATAATTCCGCGGCACAACACCACCGACGATCTTGTCGACAAATTCGTAGCCACTGCCGCGAGGCAGGGGTTTCACTTCGATCCAGACGTCACCGAACTGCCCTTTACCGCCCGACTGTTTCTTGTATTTCCCCTGAACCTGAGTCGACAGTTTGATCGTCTCACGATAGGGAACCTTTGGCTCACGTAATACAACCTCGGCACCATACTTACGTCTGAGGCGCTCAACAGCAACTTCCAGGTGAACCTGCCCCATCCCGGAAAGAACCATCTCTTTGGTCTCGTCATCACGGGTAATCCGCAGAGTGGGATCTTCTTCCATCAGCCGTTGCAGACCGGTATAAATCTTGTCTTCATCTCCTTTACTCTTGCCTTCAAGGGCAAAAGAGATAATCGGTTTAAGCGGGACCAGTGGCTCGTACATGACCTGATTTTTCAGATCGCACAGCGTATCACCGGTGGCCGTCACTTTCAGTTTTGGAACAGCAATAATATCACCGACCACCGCTTCATTAATCGGTGTCTGCTTCTTCCCTTCCAGCTTGAAAATGTTGCTGATCCGCTCTTTTTCATCCTTATTGGGGTTATAAACCTGCGTATCACCGCTCAGAGTTCCCGAATAGATCCGCATCAACGTCAGCTTACCGGCATAAGGATCGTTGATTGTTTTGAAGACCATCGCCGAGAAAGGCTCATCTTCACTCGGCTGGCGCTCAACCGGTTCATCGGTATGCGGCTTGACACCAACCTGTGTCCCCTTGTCAACCGGTGACGGCAGGCAACCGACGATATAATCGAGAAGTTGCCGCACGCCGATATTGGCAGTTGCACTGCCGCACAGCACCGGAGTAAAAACACCGGTCAGAGTCCCCTCACGCAGGCCGGCCCTGATTTCCTCCTCGCTCAGGGTCTCGCCCTCAAGATATTTTTCCATCAGATCATCGTCGGCCTCAGCGACCGCCTCAAGGAGTTGCTCACGCAGACGCTCAGCTTCATCCTGGTATTCGGCCGGAATGTCAACTTCTTCGTAGGTTCCCTTTTCGTCAAATTGATAAATTTTGGCCTTCATGCGAACCAGATCGATGATCCCTTTAAAATCTTCCTCCGCACCGATCGGCATGGTGATAACAACGGCACGGGCACCAAGCGATTTCTCCATGTCGTCGACCGCCTTGAGGAAGTCGGCACGCTCCTTATCCATCTTATTGACAAAAGCGATTCGCGGGACTTCAAAAGTGTCACACCATTTCCAGATCTGTACCGTCTGGGACTTGACACCTGAAATAGCCGAAACAATCACAACCGCACCACCCAGCACACGCAGGCAGCGACGGGTATCGTGGAGGAAGTTGCTGACCCCGGGGGTATCGACGATGTTCAGGCTGTAATCGTTCCACGTACAATGGTTCAGGCTCGCCGACAGCGTCGCTTTTCGTTTAATCTCTTCCTCTTCAAAATCCATGGCGGACGTGCCGTTATCAACCTTGCCCAGCTTATCGGTCATGCCGGTATTAAACAAAATCGCCTCGACCAGCGATGTTTTACCAGCACTGTTGTGGGCCACAATTCCAAGATTTCTCAATTTTGTCGTGTCGTTAGCCATGAATCGCTCCTTTTCTAGAAAAGCCTGTCAAAAGAGCCCTGCGTCAGCAGTTCTCTATTTCATCGACGTCAATACGTCCAGATAACAGGGAGTGAAGGTTAATTCCGGTTTCTCTCGTAGAGTATACGTAATCCATCCAGGGTCAAAAAAGGTTCCACCCGGTCAATACACCGGGTTGACGCAGCAATGGCGGCAGCCAGCCCCCCCGTTGCTATCACCAGCGGTTGCTCCGATAATTCTTTTTTCATCCGGCTGACAATCCCTTCAACCAGTCCAACGTAGCCGAAGAAAATCCCTGCCTGCATACTGCTGACAGTGTTCTTTGCGATAATCTGATCGGGGCACGAAAACTCAACCCGGGGCAGTTTACTTGCCCGAGCAAACAGGGCATCTGCCGATATTCCAACCCCGGGAGCAATCGCCCCCCCCTGATAGCAACCGTCAGGAGAGATCACGTCAAACGTTGTTGCGGTACCAAAATCAACGACGATCAACGCACACTTGGTGTTCTCATACGCTGCGATTGCATTGACAATCCGGTCGGCACCAACTTCACGCGGGTTGTCGTAATGAATCGGCATCCCCGTTTTCATTCCGGGGCCAACAACATATGGAGTCAATTTAAAATATCGGTGACACAGCCCTTCGATGGTGTCAAGCATCGGTGGAACAACACTCGAAACAATCACATCGTCAAGATCTGAAAACTGCAAGTCCGACAACTGAAACAGGTTGTTGATCAGCATGGCGTACTCATCGACCGTCCGATCCTTATCGGTGCCGATACGCCAGTCATTCCGTAATGTCGTCCCATCGTAAATTCCTAGGACAGTATTACTGTTGCCGATATCGATAACTAACAGCATCTCTCTTTATCGCTCCCCTATTGTTCATCCACCGGATGAACATCTCCGGCAAGAATTCTTTCAATTGTCCCATCTTCAAGTTGCAGCCGCAGCGCACCATCGGGATCAAGGCCAACAACAGTTCCGGTCAGCTTATGACCGCCCATATCAACCTTGACAGTAGCATTGATCGTATTGCACAACGCTTCCCAGCGGCGCCGGATCGGAATAAATCCATCCTGCAGAAATTCACCGTAATAACCATCCAGCTTTTCCAGTAAAGTGCGTAAAAACAGCTGGCGGTCAATCGGCTGGCCCGTTTCGAGTAAGGCTGAGGTCGCCCGATAGTTCAACTCCGACGGAAACTGTGCGGCAAGCATATTGAGATTGACACCGATCCCAAGGATAACAAAATGGATCTGTTCCGTCTCGGCATTCATTTCATTGAGTAGCCCCGAAATTTTTGCCCCACCGACCAGGATATCGTTCGGCCATTTCACCTGTGCATCCAGACCACACACAGCATTGAGCGTTTCAGCAACCGCAACCGCAGAAAGAAAAGTTAATTGTGATGCCTGATGGAGGGGGATGTCAGGACGTAACAGAATAGAACAGTAGAGATTGACTCCAGAGGGGGATTCCCAGCGCCGACCCAGGCGGCCTCGGCCAGCGCTCTGTCGGTCGGCAACAACAACCGTCCCTTCAACCGCTCCGGCTTCAGCCAGTCGGCGAACCTCGGTGTTGGTTGAATCAATCTCTGCATGAGTTACAACAGACTGACCAAGTAATCGGGTGTTCAGTCCATTTTCAATTTCAGAGGCCAGTAACAGATCAGGGGCCGCCACCAGACGATAACCTGCGGAATGTTTCGCCTCAATTTCAAAACCGAGGTCACGCAAAGCCTTAACCTGTTTCCACACCGCCGCCCGGGAAATATCGAGCGTGCGGCTGATTTCCTGTCCCGACAGATATTGGTCGGGGTGACTGCGAAACAGATTGAGAATTTTATCGCGTGAGGTCAATGGATCTCCCAAGTTATCCGTATCAATTAAAGAGCATCGAAATATCGGCTGCCCGAACTGAATGAGTGAGTGCGCCAACCGAAATGATGTCAACACCCGTATCGGCAATATCACGGACCCGTTCCAGATTGACACCGCCTGAAGCTTCAACCAGTGCCCTCCCGGCAATCTGCTCAACCCCCTGACGCATCTCATCAAGGCTCATATTATCCAGCATGATGATATCGGCCCCAGCCTGTAACGCTTCGGTGACTTCATTCAGGTCACGGGTTTCTATCTCTATTTTCAGGGTATGAGGGAGCTGCTGCTTCGCCCGTTCAATAGCCGCACCAATGCCACCCGCTGCTGCGATATGGTTCTCTTTAATCAACACTCCATCAAACAAACCGATACGGTGGTTACGTCCACCCCCCATTCGCACCGAATATTTATCAAGGGCGCGCAGCCCGGGAACCGTTTTACGGGTATCAACAATGGTTGCTTTGGTCCCGGCAACTTC
>CAZQFI010000005.1:0-4252 GCA_964592545.1 uncultured Geobacteraceae bacterium | reverse complement strand
CCCGATCAGCAGAAAATAGCGCCCCACCATCCTGCAACAGATTCTTCAGCAGACCCACAAATTCATTTGATTTGAATGTCTGAACAAATATCATCTCCACACCTCTCCTCAACAGCAGCGCAATCTTCTCACATAAGAGATAAAAGCATTGTACGTGCCAACTCCTCCTCTTTTCAGAAACATCCCGGTCCTCCCCGTCAAGGAGTCATAACTCTGTGGAATGACAGAACAATAGAATTTAGGCGAGAGGAGATCTTTCGAGGCGAAACAGCGGGGAGCTCTTCGCCGTGGGGAAATTACTGTAAAGCAGGAATTTTACTCCCACAAGAGAAAAAAGCTGGCGTTATTCTCCGCGGGAGATCGAATTTTTCTTCAGCAGCGCGTACAACCGTGACTGGGACAATCCCGAAATTCGGCAGGCATCGGGAATGTTTTTCCCCGTCAGGGTCATCAGTTCTTCGAGGTACTCTTTCTCTGCCTGAGCATAGATCTTATCGCGATATTCCTGCAACTTTGGCAGGCTGCGAACAGCGTGGGAATGATCGTCAGCGGCTGAAGGGGTTCCCCCCTCCATTTCAGCACGCCGAACCTGCACCCGAATATGACTCGGAAGATGTTTGGGGTAAAGGGTCTGGTCAAAACGGGCTGTCGTCAGACTCCGTTCCAGGGTATTGACAAATTCACGCACGTTGCCCGGCCAGGGGTAGTGCATCAGGGTTTCGAGAAACTCCGGGGAAAACCCTTTGGTGGGGATCCGATACTGCTGGCAAAACTTATCAATATGGTAGCGTGCCAGCTCGGCGATATCTTCACGACGCTCACGCAATGGCGGAAGATCAACAATAAAAGTTCTCAGGCGAAATAACAGATCACTGCGAAACTCTCCCCGCTCAACCATCGCATCAAGGTTTCGATTTGTTGCCGCAATCAGGCGAAAATCACTCTCGACCTCTTTGCTGCTCCCAACGGGTCGGAAACGATGTTCCTGCAGAACACGTAAAAACGATTTCTGCAGAGCCATCGGCAACTCTCCAACTTCATCGAGAAACAGAGTTCCCTGGTCAGCCTGACGCACCAGACCATTTTGGGCCCGATCGGCCCCGGTAAACGCTCCCCTTTCGTGCCCGAATAGCAAGCTCTCCACCAACGTTTCCGGCAGAGAGGTACAGTCGACAACCACAAAGTTTTCGTGGCTGCGCAGACTGTTTTCGTACACCGCACGGGCAAACAGCTCTTTTCCTGTTCCTGTTTCACCGGTAATAAAGACGTTGGCATCACTCTCGGCAGCTTGAGCGACCAGATCAAGACAATGGTTCAGTGCCGGGCTGCTTCCGATGATTTTCTCCCGCTTCAGCTGAACCGGTTTACGCTTCTGCTGCGCTTCTTTTTTCTCTTTCCGGTACTGCAGTGCCCTTTCGAGAGACAGGGTGATCTCCTTGATCGAAAACCCTTTTTCAATATAGTCCCAGGCCCCACATTTAATCGCCAGCTCTGCACCATTCGGGTCGCCAAAACCGGTCATAATGATCACTTCGGGATTGGAGGGACTTGCATCAATCGTCTGCAAGGCATTCAGACCATTACCATCCGGCATTTTGACATCAAGAAAAACGACATCAAAATTGTCATTTGCCGCCAGGGTCATCCCGTCCTTGAGCGTCAAGGCACTGACAGCCTCATGATTTTTCCGCTCCACCAGTGTCGACAACGTCGCACACATCATTTCATCATCATCGATAATCAGAATTCTGGCCATGAGCATTCCCCGGGAAGCTTCATGGATTCAGCAACTGCTGAACCACATGGTGAATTTCATCTCTTTCAACCGGTTTCATCAACACTTCTTTAATTCCAGCAGCTTTTGCTTTTTCAGGACTGACCGCAGAATCGGTTCCCGGCGATGATCCCGAGCACAGGATAATCGGAATATCGTGACGAATTTTCAGAATCTCTTCTGCCAGCATGACTCCGGTCATATGCGGCATGGTCTGATCGGTAATGACCAGATCGAATTGCTGTGGATTCTCAATAAAAATATCAAGGGTTTTGTGGCTGTCTATTTCGGCGGTGACGGTGTAGCCAAGGCGCTCCAGGGCGCTTTTCATCCCGACAACATAGTCAACCTCATCATCGACAAACAGGATGTGACCCCGACCGGGAATCTCCTTCACCACCGCATCAACCTCATCGGTATTTTCCAGGTTTTCGACATGAGGAAACAACAGAGTAAAGGTCGTTCCGACCCCGACAATACTGTTCACCGAAATGTTCCCACGATGATTCTTAATGATCCCGTGAACAACCGAGAGGCCAAGACCCGTCCCTTTCCCCTGAGTCTTTGTGGTGTAGAACGGGTCAAAGATTCGGTCGACAACGGCCCTGGTCATTCCGTGACCCGTATCGGCAACGACAAGCTTGATATATTCTCCCGGCTGCAATCCCGGATAGCGAACAACATCTTCGGCCCTCAGTGGAACATCACTGAGGCTGATATCGAGTATCCCCCCTTTTTCGGCCATGGCATCACCTGCATTGGTACATAGATTCATGATGACCTGATTAATCTGAGTCGGGTCGGCAGCAATCATTCCGGAAGCGGTATCGAGGTGTTTACGCAGCTCAATCGTCGTCGGCAGGGTTGCTCTCAGCATTGGCAGACACTCTTCGATGATCTCTGCCAGCTTGACAATCTTCTGCGGTTGCTCGGTCTGGCGACTGATGGTCATAAACTGCTTGACCAGATTTTTTCCGCGCATTCCCGCTTTAAGGACCAGCTCCATTGAACTGTGGATGGCACTGTCCTCGGGGACGTCCTCAAGAGTCATCTCCATATTGGTGATAATAATCGCCAGAATATTGTTGAAATCGTGAGCAATCCCTCCCGACAGGGTTGCCATCGCCTCCATCTTTTGTGCCTGCCGCAATTGCTGCTGCAGGCTGATCGCCTCACTGACATCACGAATGATCGCGACATAGCGGACAACCTCACCGGAGCGATCGAAAATAGGGGCAATTCGTGCATCCATATCGTACTCACTGCCATCGCGCTTTTTATTGACAAAGTGCCCGCTTAAAGCCTTGTTGGTCGAAAAAACACTGAGCAAAGCCCGATAGAAAGCGGGATTTCGCTTTGAGCATTCAAAATCGTGGATATTGATACCGATACTCTCTTCAGCGGGAACCCCGCACAGTGCGACAAAACTCGGGTTGATATACTGAATTGTCCCCTCGGCATCAAAGGTAATGACCCCGTCCGAGGTTTGATCCATGACGGTCGCGAGCATCAGCCGTTCTTCCATCTCACGCTGATTCTCAGCCTTGAGGCGCAGCGCCTTGATTCCGTAAGAGAGATCCTCTGCCAGCTCTTCTAAAAGCTGGGCCTCCTCAACGTCAAAAGCGTGAGGTTTTTCATCAAAAATAACCAGTGCCCCGAAAGTTTTCGGACCATCGGTCAGGGGCAGCGCAATACACGACGTGTAGCCGCACTTTTCAGCCGCTTCCCGCCACGGTCGATACAGAGGATTGGTCAACAGATTATGAAAAACGGTTATTTTCCCCGTCCGGATACTGGTTCCTGCCGGGCCCCACCCCTGTGGAGAGTCTTCCCAGGTTGCATTCAGCTGATCGAGAAAGCACCCTTCTGCCCCCCAGCTGGTTACAGGTCGCACATCCTTCGCGGGATTATCCTCACGAAAAGCCACCCAGGCCATCCGGTGACCACCCACTTCGACACAGATCCGGCAGACCTCTTCCATCAATTTCAGTTCATCATCAATGCGGGTCATTGCCTTGGTACACTCACTGAAACTACGCAGAGAGCGGTTGACCTTGCGCAGTGATTCCTGCGATTCAGCGATGGCAACATCCCAGTAACGCAACAGCCAGTAAAGCATCCCGGTGGACAGCGCAATAAAAAACCAGTGACCGGGTCCGGCACTCTTTGCCGCAAGTTCGGGTTGATTTAACAGTGCAGAAAAAAGCTCATCGGAGATAAGTGTCCAGGCACCGCTGACGATAAAGTAACCGAGAGCGATCGTCAGACAGGTATATTTTGCCGTTATCGGTTTTTTTATCATTTTTCGTCTTTAAACCTTTTTTCCACAGCGGCAACGCAAGAAACAGTGGGGAAGAACAGATCAATAGTGTGCATATGCACTAAACGCCCATCTCATCACAAAGTCAATATTTTTTACCACTCATGACATCATGCTGATAAAAAACAGAAAAGCGTCTCTACCGAGACGCCTTATTC
>CAZQFI010000004.1:0-2142 GCA_964592545.1 uncultured Geobacteraceae bacterium | reverse complement strand
GGGGTTGTTCCTGCGGCAATTTGACTGGTTTGGGTGATGTTCATTGCCAAAGATGCTGAAATATCAGCAGAAGTGAAACTTGGAGGAAGATAGCTCCCTCCGGAAAGGTCACTGGTATCAATCAAAACGTTGTCACCAGACGTATCCGGGACGACAACCAGCGAATTATCTGTCGGGTCAACACTGGCCGAAACACCAGCAACAGCATCAATTGCAGCCGCTATCCCGTTAACAGAGTTATTCGTCCCGTCAATGACAACTGTTGTTTCGGTCCCATTGATATTGAGAATGATATTTCCGGTACCAAAGTTCGAAGCAGCGGGATCATCGTATCCCTGGCTGGTATGGATACTGGGTGGGACAAAAAATGCACTTCCGGGATTACCGTTCAGATCGTTACCAGCCTGGTGCTGAGCATTCACCTCAGTCGCAAAAGCGTAGGCAAGCTGATCAAGGCGGTCGACAACATCAGGAATTGTGACATCACGCACATCGTATAGCCCGCGGAATTCTCCACCAAGAGCAGTGCGATCGAGAGGGATCGTCGTGGTGCCGAAATCGAGTTCAAGGTTTACGTCGGTTCCGGAATAGACGCTGATAATATGGGTCGCTTTGTCCCCCTCAACCAGCGGCATTCCATTTGCCAGTTGCACAGAAACCGTTCCGGTTGACGTTTCAAAACTACGGGCACCGATCGACTCGGAAAGGTCTTTCAGCAGCAAGTCACGCCGATCACGGTCAGAGTTCGCCTCCTGCCCCGACATTTCGATGGCCGAAATCCGGTTGTTCAATTGGGCAATTTCATCCAGACGCAGATTAACTCCATCAACTTTTGAGACAATCGTGTTGTTGACATTTTTCACAACCTGCTGGGTCTCGTTGTAAACATTGACAAAGGCATTACTGATCAGTTCGCCGCGCTGCAGTACCGCCTGCCGCTCGACTTCCCCACCGGGATTTGTCGAAAGCTGGCGCCAGGCATCGAAATATTGATCGAATTCATCCGACAAACTGCCATCGCCGATACCGATAACCCGCTCAAGCTCTGCCAGTGGAGAAGCCATGCTACTTTCCAAACCGACATCAGCTGACTTATCTTTGATCTGCCCATCGAGAAAGACATCATGGGAGCGCTGAACTGAACCGACCTTGACGCCGGTACCGATAAAAAAATCACCAAAGTTTAAAGCAGGATAGGGGGTCAGGTAGGGAGTCTGACGTGAATAGCCTTCAGTGTTGACATTGGCGATATTCAGACCGGTGATTTCGATCGCCTTCTGATTGGTCTGGAGCGAAGTTCGCCCCGAGTTCAGTGCCGCATTGAGTCCACCGCCCATCTGATTAAACCTTTCCCGAAAGGAGACGACCCGGTTCGTTTAAACTTCTTGAGTGGCCGCCACCACCATAAACCTGCGGCATTGTCGCTTTGCCGAAAAAGCCCATCAGATCACGCACCCAATTGAGCCCGGTCCACAGGAGAAAAGCATTGCGCCGGTTCTCATGATCAACCTGCTTGAGCAGATCTTCGAGCCCTTCAATCTCTTCGGCTTGAGGGTTAAAATCGACCAGTAACGCCTCTTTTGCTGCGACGATCTCCTGCAGCCCCTCCATATCGAGAGACATCGCCGCCTCCCGCTCCTGTTGCAGCAGACTCAGCAAGGTCTCAAGCTTGAGTTTGACACCGGAATCGGCCATCTCAGCTATCCTTCATAATGAACGGCAGCAAGCTTGAAGCAACTTTATTGAGATCGGGCTGATAGGTTCCATTTTCAATCTGCGCCTTTAACGCCTGAAGCTTTTCACTGCGACCGGCGTCCTGTGACTCACTGGTTTCCTGAGCTTTTGTCGCATTTTGCAGCGCGCTGGAGAAATCGACACGATCACTCTTTTGAGCTGTGTCAGACTTCTTTGCGGCACCTGCTTTACCGGCACGATTGACGTTTCCCAGCGGCCCAAAACTTTTATTCCCTACGATTCTATCGACCATAATCGACTCCCTAGTCCCCCGCCTCATCAAACTGGGCTGCAAAGGCATCCAGCTTTTCCATAATTGCTTCGTAAGTGTGTTGTGATATCTCTGGCAGGGCGCCGCCGAAAGCTTCCTGAGCCTCCGTGAAACCCTGATCGATGGCATCTTTCATC
>CAZQFI010000003.1:0-8259 GCA_964592545.1 uncultured Geobacteraceae bacterium | reverse complement strand
ACGCCCGCTGAAATACGAAGCTCAGCCCCAGCGGCAACAAAGTAACGATGAGCAACAGGATAAGAAGACGGGTACGGAACTTCATCATAGGACCCTTTTATTCTGACCGCTCTTGCGTGGTACCGACTCCCGGAAGAACATACATTCTAACCACAACTATACCAGTTTGTTTGCGATTCTTCGATTTTTTCACATTTTTTCGCCTATTCTTCCAACCATTCGGTGATCACTTTCAGCTCATTTGTCCAGCGGTCGGTCAGGCGAATTTCCAGAAAGGCTCTCAACAGGCTGTCAAACATTTGCTCACCTTCTGCTACGGCGGCCAGTTTGGTGAAGAATGCTGCTTCGGCTTCCAACTGGGGATCATCATTGGGATCTTTTTCGGGCCGGACCATCGGGGTCCGATAGCTGCCGAATTGAAATTTGTCTCCCTTGAGTGTCAGCTTCCAGACATCATCCTCATTCTGCTGGAGGTGAATGGTCGCTTCTTCGAGCTGTTTTGACTGACGCAGTGCCGCCTTAACTTCGAGGTAGTGGTCCTGAGGGCCGGCAACCACAATTTTCTGGACCCCTTCCTGGCCGCCGCCGGTGAGAACCAGCCGATTGTCGAGAAAGGCAGTAAAGGGCTGATTCTCAAGGAGAGGCCCGGGAGTTGTCACCTGATAGCGGGAATCCGAGTTGAGGGTGCGATAGAGGAGCCACTGGAGAAATTCGATTCCCAGCCAGCGGTTCGTTTCTATCTGCTCCAGAGCATTTTCGGTTTGAGCTCTGTTGGCCTGCTGGAGTGGCTGCTGTAATTGCTCCGGGATAATATTCTGTGCATGTGCCATGGGGTGGAACAGTTGCAGCCTGAGCCCGGGAAAGGTCTGATGGAATAATCCCTGGAATGTATCGATCATATGTTGTCCCAGGGAGCAGAAGCGCAGAAGCTGCTTCTCTGTATCCCAGACAACATCGTAAATTGACGGTGTCGGTAAGGTTCGGGCCAGCAACAGGGTGCGTGCCTGATCACGAATCTGCTCCTTTTCAGCCTTGGGGACGTAGTTCAGGGTTGGCTTCTCGGCGAGAAATTTTTCGTTTAACTGGCTGATCTGCCTTTTCAGCAGCGCTGCCGGAATGCGTCTTCGATCCTGCCGCAAACTGAAACACAGATAATGGTCGCGCCAGCTGGCGGTCGATGCGGTGAAATCACTGCAATCGTAGTCGTCAAACAGGACCCAGCCGGTCGAAAGCTCATCGGCCGACTGTTCGATGGAGCGGAACCCTTCAGCTGTGAGTTTTTCCAGTAAATCGTGATGTTTTTCGTGTTGATTGACGGAGCCACTGACCTGAAAATAACAGATGCTGGCCGATGCAGCTAAAAAGCCCATGAGTTCTCCTTTGCAATATCTAAAAGATGGAATGTGTTGGGTTCGATCTGAACTGTGTGCCTAGCGGTGGTGGAAATAATAGTGGTCACCCAGCCCTCTGCGGAAGGTTCGGTTGTGCTCGGCGAGTTTATGGAGCAGTTGATGGAGTGTCGCTTCACTGAAATATCCCTGACTGACAAAATAGTGCCCCATCTGTTGTTGCCGGCTCCTCTGATGAAAGAGGAGGGTGCGAACCTGAAGCGGGTTGAGTAACCCGAGCTGCTCGGCCCGTTCACCGAATTTGTGGACGCCACTGCGGTGATTGATGATCCTGGTGATATCGCTCTCTTTCAGCCACCCCCAATGACGGGCGATTTCGCCGAGAACCGGCCGCTGTTTACGTTGCCAGATAATGGCCGAGATGACGGCGGTAAAGGGGATGATCCCAAGATAGTAGAGGAATAGACCGAATTGCAGCGGCCGCGCCGGGAGAGGACCCCGTTGTTGCTGCTTCTGAGAATCGTGCCACTGATATTTTGTCTGACTGTACGCAGGTCGGGTTGCCCGGTTGGTGGCGAAATGACCACTGGGAAAATGGTTTTTCTGCTTGAGATAACTCTGTACTGTCTGGTGTGCCTGATTCAGGTCCTGAAACAACCGCTGCTGTCTGGAGCGGGTTGCATGTGAGGATACGGCGAAGCGGTCGGGGTGGGTCATCTTCGCTTTTTTCCGGTACGCTGAACGGACCCCTGCTGGTTTGAGGTAAGAGAGAAAGTCCCTGCTCAATTGCAGTTCCGGGCCGAACAGAGTTCGACAGGCGCGAAAGACTTCCGTTTCTGTTACCTGAGACATGAAAGATTTCCTGAATAATTGGATCGATTTTTCAGCGGCTGTTTGCTTTGAATTTTATAGCCCAGAATATGACGGCTGACAAGTGAGAGTTCTCCATGCGCTGGATCGGGAACGTTAGTGTTTGTCATTGATATAGTTGTCGATGCGTTGCTGGTCTTCACTCAGAATATTGATAAAGCGCATCCCGGCGGTCACAGCCGTTTCGTTGAGCATACATGCCCAGACGATTTCGGCGATGGCGCAGACGGGAGGTTTGCCGTCTTCGAGGTTGATCAGCAGCAGGCAGAGATCTCCCTGGTCGGCCGGAGGCTTGATCGAGAATCTGATCCCGCCAGAACTGATGTTGACCCGGCGCGCTTTAAAGCCGTCAAAGACCAGCGGAGCTTCCGGGCTGTAGAGAACCTCGATGTTTTTCTCCCAGATCTCCTTCATGGTCTGCAGTGTTTTTGCCGCCCGGCTGAAACGGATACCCAGCTGACAGTCAAGGCGCTGGCTGATTCTGCGCTGAAACATCTGCAGATCGGGATTGAGTTTTACGCTGAAGTGATTTCCGTCAATCTTGCACTTGAACGTTCCGGTCGTCCGCACCCCCATCCCCATAGCCTCCGTACTTATCTCAAAAGAGAGGCCATCGCTGAAGGGGTAGTTCTCAACGGCATCTGTGCCGTAGGGGAGGGAGAGCGTCAGCTCATCCTCTTCGAGGAGAACAACAAAAACGGTCATCAGCTCAGTCCGCTTGTTCTCTGCGGCCTCATCCTGAATCCTGAGTAACAGCTGCTGCCCCGGTTTGAAGTAGCGTTGATAATTCATTTGGCTCCCTGTTGCGATGTTGAGATAGAGACTATCCGGCAACCATTTTATCTTGTTTGGCAGGTAAGAACAAACCAATATTGATCAGTTTTTGAAAATATCGAATCGTCGGTAAAAAAGTTAAAAATCTTAACAGCTTAACGCTAATTTGCTATTTTACCGGTCGGAGGTAGCGATGCGGAAACACAGAGACGATTATTTTGTCATTACGGCTCCCGGCTTTGAGAATGTCTGCGCGCAGGAGCTGCTGGCTCTCGGGATTCAGCCCGGTGAAATTTCACGCGGGGGGATTGAGTTCACGGGGGGATTGCAGGAACTTTATCTGGCTAATCTCTGGTCAAGGAGTGCGACGCGGGTTCTGGTACGGCTGGGAGATGTGGCTGCCCGCGATTTTCCGGTGTTGTTTCAGCGGCTGTCGCGATTGGCCTGGGGCCGTTTTATCAAGCCGGGAACTCCCTGCGAGATCAAGGTCGTCAGCCGGGGATCGCGGTTGAACCACACCGGTCGGATTGCCGAAGTGGGTGAAGCGGCCATGGTAAAGGCTCTGGGAACAGCGTGTCGCAGCGGTGGCCGAAAACAGACTGTTTTTATCCGGATGAAGGATGATCGCTGCCAGGTTTCTGTCGACAGTTCGGGCGATCATCTCCATCGCAGAGGCTACCGAACCAGCGGGGTTGCTGCGCCATTGAGGGAGACGCTGGCTGCGGGGTGTCTGCTGGCCTGCGGTTATGATGGGTCGCGCCCGCTGCTTGATCTGATGACCGGATCGGGAACTCTGGCCATTGAGGCGGCACTGATCGCTCTGAACCGGGCGCCGGGGAAGGAACGCTCTTTCGCTTTTATGGATTGGCCGAAATATCGTCATGGATTGTGGCAGCAGCTCCTGATAGAGGCGCAGCGGGAGGAAAAATCGACACTTCCTGCCCCGATTCTTGCTGTCGACAATAATCCCAAAGCGGTTGCTGCTGCCCGACAGAATCTGGACACCGCAGGGTTAAAGCAGCTGGTGCAGCTGTCTACGGCCAATATGCAGCAGCTCCAGCCGGAGTTCCAAACCGGGCTGCTGGTCTGCAACCCCCCTTATGGAGAACGCCTCGGTCGCCATGCACGTTTGGCTGCCCTCTATCACGATTTAGGTCGGGTTTACGGCGAAACTTTCTCGAACTGGGAGGGGGCGGTTGTTTGTCCCGAGACGGGATTGATCAAATCGACAGGGATCCCCTTTGCCCCGTTGCTGAGATTTACCAACGGCGGAATCAAGGTTGCCCTCCTGAAAAAGTCTTGACTTGACCCGGTTCAAAAGGTATAAGTTCCAGCTCTTGCGGCGAATATTCCCGCAAAGACAGTAAAGAAAGCGGGGTGATTGTTCGTGGAAATCACTGTTATTGATGGTAACGTCGAAAAAGCGATAAAAGTTCTCAAGCGTAAGTTGCAGCAGGAGGGACTTTTCCGTGAAATGAAGCAACGTAAATTTTACGAAAAGCCAAGCATCAAGCGTAAGCGTAAAGAGAAAGAAGCTCAGCGGCGCCTGCGTAAGAAGATGCGTGCCATGAAGCGCTTTAACTAACGTTATTGCTATTCACAAATAAACCAGCAAAAAGCCGACCCGGAGTCAATCTGGATCGGCTTTTTTGTTGTCACCGCATGTCTCTTCTGACGCGGTATTTTTTTCAGAGACTGAGTGGAATTGTGCTTCATCAAAATAGTGACGATGAAATTCGAGCTTGTAGCTCAGCGCTTTGATGTAAACGTCATCACTGATTCTTTTATTTTTCCAGCTGAATTCGAGTAATGCGACCGTTTCAAGAAGTTTCCGGTGCTCGTTGAGGTGGATCGATGTCAGCGGCCACCCCGCTTTGTCCATTGTCCGCTCCTCAAGATCGAGTTGCCGGGCAATTTTGGCCGCTATGCCTCTCAGCTCACGACTGCGCTCTTTACTGAGAGCTGTCTCCCTGAGTTTCTTCTGCAGACTCATGGCGTTGGAGTTCAGGATGTCCAGCTCGGTTTTCACCGAGACTGCATGATACATCGTCACGTTTGTTCCCCGTTTCACAGTTTTCCTGGTGAGACCGCTGTCTAAATCACCTTCCTGTAGCGAAATCCATGCCATATGTAGTTTGTCTGTGCGGATTATGAGATATGTTGTATGGATGGCACCAAGATTAAGGGATAACAGTCGACATCCCTGTTTCGGAAAAAAGAGTGCCTGAGGGGCGGGGTGGTTATTTCACGACTAAATGGGGGCAAATGACAGATAAAAAAGGCGGGAAACTCGAGTGAGAATCCCGCCTGTCTGTCTAAAAAACGACTTTCGTTTATAGTGCAGTCATATTCGTTCTGTCGATCTATTTAGGCCAGTGCTCCAGATTCATGCCCGAAACTTCCTCAACAATCCGCACAACCTGATAGCTGTAGCCGTATTCATTGTCATACCAGACGTACAGAACACAGCGGTCGCCCTGGACAATCGTTGCGAGGGCGTCAACAACACCCGCGTAGGAAGAACCGACCATGTCGGTCGAGACCGCTTCGGGACTGTTGGTGTAATCGATCTGATCCTGCAGCGGGGAGTTCAGGGAAATGTCGCGCAGGTAGTTGTTTAACTCCTCAACGGTTGTTTCTTCTCCCAGTGTCAGATTCAGGATCGCCAGGGAGACGTTGGGGGTCGGAACCCGAATTGCGTTGCCGGTCAGCTTGCCGGCCAGCTCCGGCAGACATTTTGCGACCGCTTTTGCGGCACCCGTTTCGGTGATGACCATATTCAGCGGGGCACTGCGACCACGCCGCTCTTTTTTATGGTAGTTGTCAATCAGATTCTGGTCGTTGGTGTAACTGTGGCACGTTTCGATGTGGCCGGCCGTGATCCCATATTTGTCATTGACCGCCTTGAGAACCGGAACGATTGCGTTGGTGGTACAGCTGGCGGCTGAGAGGATCGCTTCTTCACTGTCGAGCAGTTCGTTGTTGACGCCGTAGACAACGTTGGGAATGTCACCCTTGCCCGGAGCCGTCAGAAGAACTTGAGACGCCCCTTGACACTGGATGTGTTTCCCCAATCCTTCACGGTCCCGCCACTTGCCGGTGTTGTCAATCACGATAGCGTTGTCAATCCCGTATTTTGTGTAGTCGACTTCTTCGGGTCCGTTGGCGTAGATAATCCGGATCAGGTTACCGTTGGCAACAATTGCGTTCTCTTCCTGGTCGACCTTAATCGTTCCCTTGAAATGGCCGTGGACCGAATCGCGGCGCAGCAGACTGGCCCGTTTGACCAGATCGTCTTCGCTCCCTTTACGGACAACGGCAGCCCGCAGGCGCAATTTATTGCCTCCACCTGTCTGTTCAATGAGGATCCGGGCCAGCAGTCGCCCAATCCGCCCGAAACCGTAGAGGACAACATCACGTGGTTGGCTCAACTGATTTCCCTTGCCGGTATTCAGACCTTTCAATTGCTCGGCAACAAAATCCTTGATGTTGCTACCATCTTGTTTTTGAAACTGCATCGCCAGTTTTCCGAGATCGACTTTACCAGGAGCGAGGTTCATTTCGGACATGGCCTGAAGAATCGGATAGGTGTCGGTCACCCAGATTTCCCGACTGATGATCTGCCGGGCGAAACGGTGAGCGCGCAAAACTTCGATCGTCGACTGATTGACCAGTGCGCGATCGTAAACGGTGCAGATCACCTCGTGATCACGGTAAAGTTTTCCGATCAGCGGAGTCATTGCTTCGGCAATCGCTTCACGCTCTTTCCACTCTTTGAAATACTCGTCAGTTTTTGCATCGCCCATGGTGAGCCTGCCCTTTCTTCGTCTGATTATCGGTAACGACAAGGATAAACAACTTTTTTGTCAGGAAGCCCGCGTATACTAATTTAACTTAAATGGTTTTGCAACTCTCTTCCCGAGACAATTTGTTGTCTTTTTCTCCTGCTGTCGCTGGACAATCGGGTCATTGGTTGATAAAAAGGTGAGTGTCCCGCCTGTCTGGTTGAGATGGGTGGGCGAGGTTGAATTTCCGCAATTCATCATGGAGGTATAAACGATGGGCGATGTTGTCAGTTACAAAGATCTGGGACTGGTTAATTCACGGGAAATTTTTCGTAAAGCAGTGGACGGCGGCTACGCAATCCCCGCCTATAACTTTAACAATCTTGAGCAGTTGCAGGCGATTATCACCGCCTGTGCCGAAACCCGTTCACCCGTGATCATCCAGGTGAGCAAAGGGGCCCGGAACTATGCCAACGAGACAATGCTGCGCCACATGGCTGCCGGTGCGGTCCAGATGGCAAAAGAGCTGGGCGCCGAGATCCCGATTGTTCTTCATCTCGATCATGGCGATTCTTTTGAGTTGTGCAAAAGCTGCATCGATTCGGGGTTTTCATCGATCATGATTGACGGCTCCCATCTTCCGTATGACGAAAACGTCGCCTTAACCCGTCAGGTTGTCGAGTACGCTCATGCCCACGACGTGACGGTCGAAGGTGAACTGGGGGTTCTTGCCGGCATTGAAGATGAGGTTGTGGCCGAAAAATCGACCTATACCCAGCCTGATGAGGTCGAGGATTTTGTCAGGAAAACCGGTGTCGATTCTCTGGCGATCTCGATCGGGACCAGTCATGGCGCCTACAAGTTTAAATTGAAAGAGGGCGAATCTGTGCCGCCACTGCGTTTTGATATTTTAGCCGAGTGTGAAAAACGGATCCCCGGATTTCCGATTGTTCTGCATGGTGCATCCAGCGTTATCCCGGAATATGTCGCTTTGATCAATCAGTACGGGGGGCAGATGGATGGCGCCGTCGGGGTTCCGGAAGATCAGCTGCGCAAGGCGGCGGCGAGTGCCGTCTGCAAAATCAACATCGACTCGGACGGTCGGCTGGCAATGACGGCCAAGGTTCGGGAGTTTTTAGCTAATAATCCTGCTGAATTTGATCCCCGAAAATATCTCGGGGCTGCCAGAAATGAATTGATTGCATTGATCAAGCATAAGAACGAGGCGGTTCTTGGAAGTGCCGGAAAAGCTTAATTCCCCGCCGGGATAAAAACAACTAAAAAGGTCGCTGCGGAATTGTCGTAGCGGCCTTTTTAGTACAAAAGGAAACCTCCCGGCTTTGCCGGGGGATACTTACTGAGTGATAAGCACACAAATTAGCGGAAAATTCGTAACAGAGTCCACACTGAAAGAATAATCAACAATGGCCAGAGGATGAGAAGATCCACCCGGATATTTGCTTCCGGGCTGTTGATTTGAA
>CAZQFI010000002.1:0-3734 GCA_964592545.1 uncultured Geobacteraceae bacterium | reverse complement strand
GCCAGTCCCATCATGACAGCATCGGTAAAATTCAAACCCTTAACGTGACCTCTGGTGCTGCAGTATTTCATATCAGTTCTCTTTTGCTGAAGTGGTTCTGGGTGGATTTATGTTTAAGTGGCAGGCATCTTAACAACAATTATGACCGATTGGAAGTTCATGAATTAAAAAGCGGGGACCTCCTGAATGGAAGTCCCCGCTGAGTGGCCGTAAACTGATGTCACGTTTTGCTAGACGATCTCTTCCTGTGCATCGACGACAGCGACAGCAGCCATGTTGATGACATCAGCAATATCATCGCCACGTTGCAGGACGTGGACAGGTTTTTTCATTCCCATCAAAATCGGGCCAACGGCCTCAGCACCACCCAGTTTGTCGAGCAGTTTGTAGCTGATATTACCAGACTGCAGATCCGGGAAGATAAAGACATTGGCATCGCCTTTGAGCATTGAGAACGGATATTGAGCTGCCGTCAAGTCGGGATCGAGGGCGACGTTGGCTTGAACCTCACCGTCAACAATCAGATCGGGAGCCTGCTCTTTAACCAGTGCCGTTGCTTTCTTGACCTTCATCGTCAGCGGATGGTTGGTACTGCCGAAGTTTGAGAACGAGAGCATTGCAACTTTCGGCTCAATATCAAACCGCCGGACCTCTTCTGCTGCCAGAATGGCTGTCTCTGCCAGCTCCTCTGCTGTTGGATCAATAGTGACCGTTGTGTCGGCAAAGAAGGCAACTTTCTTTTTGAAAACCATCATGTACATACCGTGAACTTTGGAGAGATTCTCCTTCTTGCCGATAATTTCCAGTGATGGCTGAATGGTTTCAGGGTAGTGGTGGTTAATCCCCGAAAGCATTGTGTCGGCATCACCCTTTTGAACCATCATGGCCCCGAAATAGTTGTTGTCGACTTTAATTTTCCGTTTTGCCCCGGCGCGGGTAACCCCTTTGCGCTGACGCATTTCAAACATGGTATCGATGTAATCACCCCGTTTTTCACACGTCATCGGATCGAGAATTTCAAATTCATTGAGATCGATATTGAGTTCCTTCATCTGCTTGTGGATTTCATCGATGTTGCCGAGGAGAATTGGAATCGCAATATTTTCTTTTACCAGAATCTGTGCAGCCCGGATAATCTTTGGCTCTTCGCCTTCGGGGAAGACAACCCGTTTCGGATCGGCCTTGGCTTTATTGATCAGGGTCCGCATAATCTCTTTGGAACGACCCTGCATTGCTTCAAGGGATTCACGATATTTCTGCATATCCACAATCGGGCGGCGCGCAACACCTGTATCCATAGCGGCCTGAGCAACGGCAGGTGCAACGTGGAGGAGGACCCGGGGGTCAAACGGTTTTGGGATGATGTAATCTCGGCCAAATTTGATAGCCTCGCCGGCGTATGCTTTGCGGACAGAGTCCGGGACCTCAAGTTTTGCCAGTTCGGCAAGGGCTTTTACTGCTGCCAGTTTCATTTCATCGTTGATTGCACTGGCGTGAACGTCAAGGGCACCGCGGAAGAGGAACGGGAAGCAGAGAACATTGTTGACCTGATTCATGTAGTCTGAACGACCGGTGCCGATGATGACATCACCACGAACTTCTTTTGCTTCGGGTGGAGTGATTTCAGGATCGGGATTTGCCATGGCAAAGACGATAGGATCGCTTGCCATACTCCGGAGCATATCGGGTGTGAGAGCCCCTTTGGCAGAAACGCCGAAGAAAATATCGGCACCAACCATGGCGTCTGCCAGGGTTCGGGCATCTGTTTCAGCTGCCAGCCGCTCTTTGTAAGCGTTCATTCCTTCTTTGCGGCCTTTGTAAATAACCCCCTTGGTGTCACAGAGAATGACATTGTTTTTGTCGATCCCCATGGTGATTGCCAGGTTGGCGCAGGCGATACCGGCGGCCCCGGCCCCGTTGACAACCATTTTAACCTTGGTGACATCTTTACCGACTATCTCAAGAGCATTCAACATCCCGGCGGCCGAAATGATGGCTGTTCCGTGCTGATCGTCATGGAACACTGGAATGTTCATGATCTTCTTGAGTTCTTCTTCGATATAGAAACACTCCGGGCCTTTGATATCCTCAAGGTTGATTCCACCAAAGGTTGGTTCCAGCAATTTAACTGTGCGGATAATTTCGTCAGAGTCTTTTGTGTCGAGCTCAATGTCAAAGACATCAACATCGGCAAAGCTTTTGAACAGGACTCCTTTTCCCTCCATAACCGGTTTCCCGGCAAGGGCACCAATATCACCGAGTCCCAGAACGGCTGTCCCGTTGGAGACGACAGCAACCAGATTTCCTTTTGCTGTGTACTCATAGGCATCACCCGGATTTTTTTCGATATCGAGACAAGGTTCAGCGACTCCCGGGCTGTAAGCAAGGGAGAGATCGTGACTGGTTGCGCAGGGTTTCGTTGTGATAACTTCAATTTTACCTTTTCGCCCGTGACTGTGATACTCAAGGGCTTCTTGACGCATTGACATGAGAGTGTGTCCTCCTGTAAAGAGAAGTGATTCTAAACTGGAAAAGAAGATTGATACGTGACTCTTAGATTTGGGCAAACCTTTGAAAATTATTTAGACTAAAATTTTACAGGCATGCTAAAAAAAATAAATCAAATTGTCAACTATATAAGGGTACAACCTCTTGGTGCCTGTCGCAATGGTGATGCCAATTTATTTTCAAAAATATAATTCAAGTTATTTCAAGGTGTTAGAGATATGTGTGTGAGAAAATTTGAATTATGATAAAGCCGTTTCGGTGTAAAATTGTGATTAATGGCTAAAAATAGCCACTTCTTGTAACGAAGCGTACAAAATAACATGAAGATAGGGATATTTTCCGATACTCACCTGCACGATGGTCACGCTGCTGCGGTGTTGGCTGACAAGCTTTTGTGCGGACCTTTTTCTGCTGTTGACGCTATTCTGCATGC
This sequence comes from uncultured Geobacteraceae bacterium, assembly GCA_964592545.1. Taxonomy (GTDB): domain Bacteria; phylum Desulfobacterota; class Desulfuromonadia; order Desulfuromonadales; family Geopsychrobacteraceae; genus Desulfuromusa. The sequence goes on along the minus strand of CAZQFI010000002.1, from coordinate 793 downwards.
CGGTGATATTGTCTGGCCGGATCTTGGCCTCTGTTTTGCTCCGATTCCCTGGTATGGCGTTTGCGGCAACATGGACACCCCTTCCGCTTCTTTACCCTTGCAGCGAATTGTGACGCTGAATAATGTCAGGATTGGGATGGTGCATGGATGGGGAGCACCGGCAGGAATAGAGCAGCGGGTCCTCGACCATTTTTCAGATGAAAAAATTGATGTTCTGGTTTTTGGTCACAGTCATCGTCCTGTTTGTCGGTGGGCTGGCTCGGTCTTTTTATTGAATCCAGGCAGTGCAACAGACCGTCGGTCTGCGCCGTGTCACACGGTTGGAATCCTCGACCTTGACGGTGAGATCAGCGGCGAAATCATATCGATAGACTGATGGATATGATACTGTTTTAAGCGGTCGTATCATCTGCAGATTTCACCGATAGCCCATGTAGAAATCTTAGAAAAAAAGGTTGAATCTATGCTCGATTTTTTTGTCCGTGGCGGCCCGCTGATGTATGTCATCCTTGTCTGCTCGGTGATTGGCTGGGCGATATTTCTGGAGCGGATTTTTGCCTTCATAAAGGTTCGGCGGAATCTGCTGACACTCAAGCAAAAGGTCGCCGATTTTCTCCATGCCGACGATGTCAAGGGTGCAACAGATTTCTGTGCTCAGAGTAAATCACCGTTAGCGAGAATTCTGCTTATTGTCCTTAAAAACTACGGGAGTCCAAGGAGTTATCTGAAATCACTGGCAGAAGAGGTCGGTGAGCGCGAAGCAGTTGCCTTGCAACGTTATCTGGGATTGCTG
>CAZQFI010000001.1:0-2129 GCA_964592545.1 uncultured Geobacteraceae bacterium | reverse complement strand
TGCCATCGGTTGAACCCGCCGGACAAACTCTTCATCATTCCCCGTCATACAGAGCATATCGATTTCGGCTTCATTTTTTCCTTTGCCATACGATGCAACAATAGCAGCTGCGGTATCCAGAGCGGTCTGGTCGTGCTCACCACACAGCAACCCCAGTGGGCCGCTGAAATTCTGGCAGCGGATTTTGATGTGGTCTGGACGGGCGCGGTGTTGCAGCGCTTCGTTGTCGGTCCGGTGGCGGCCGAGGATCAGTTTTGCCGTTTCCGATAGTCTGAACTGCCGACCAACTTTCAGTAATTCAACATCGCTGGTGGTTGCGTGTGGATCGTGGGTCAACAGATCGCGCAGCTGGTTGGAAAACCCCTCCTCTGTCAGCAGGCAGCCGCCGCCCGAGGATGGATAGTCGACCAGCCCCCACTCTTTGGCCAGGACCTGTTGGCGTTTGCGAGAGCGTCCCTGAATATCGAGAAGCTGTTCACGGTCAACCAGTCCCGACTCTTCCATGGGGGTTATCTCCATAATTTTGGCACTGAGGGGGCGCAGGACTCTGTCGGGATAGCCCGACAGCTTGGCCACCGAGCGCAGCGCATTGGCGTTCTGGCTCATGGGGCGCTGGCCGAGAACTTCCCCGGAGAAGAGAAAATCGAAGCCGTCGCCGGCCATTCGGTCACCGGCCAGTTGAAACATCAGGGCATGGCAATCGATACACGGATTCATATTGCGTCCATAACCCCGCTGCGGATTTTTAACGGCCTGCAGATGGATGTCGCTGATATTTTCGATAATCAGTTTGTGACCAATGGCTTTGGCGGCGATGCGTGCTTTATTCGCATTGAAAAAGGGGGGTTCAAAGGCGATGCCGGTGACTTCGATCCCTTGTCGCATCAGTGTCATTGCCGCAAGGCTGCTGTCGAGCCCTCCCGAAATTAATCCGAGTGCTTTAACCATGTTGTTTATCCTTATGTGTTTCCAGGCTGAGGTGCTGTAGAAATTCCATCCGCCCATTATGACAGCTTGACAGTGATAAAGACAACTGCCACAATAAGAAATTACTAATATTGTGTGGAGCGGGATGACAGCATGGCAAAAATTGACACACTTTTCAAGATGATGCAGCAGCAAGGGGCAAGTGATCTCCATATTTCGACAGGAGCTCCACCAATTTTGCGCCTTCATGGTGAAATGGTTCGGGTGAAGTCGCCCGACCTGACCAATGAGCAGGCTCAAGCATTGTTGTTTGAGATCCTTGATGACGAGCAGATTCGACAGTTTGAGGAGACACGTGATCTCGATTTTGCCTACGCAATTCCGGGAGTGTCCCGGTTTCGCGGCAATATTCTTGATACCCATCGCGGCATTGCCGGAGTTTTTCGCCTGATTCCCAGCGAGATTCTGACGGCCGAGCAACTGAATCTTCCTGAGGGGGTGTTGAAAATGACCCGCTTCAACAAGGGGCTGGTTCTGGTGACCGGACCGACGGGAAGCGGGAAATCGACAACTCTGGCGGCAATGATTGATCTGATCAATCGAACCCGCAAAGAACATATTCTGACCCTCGAAGATCCTCTCGAATTTGTCCATGAGAATAAACTGTCGCTGCTGAACCAGCGGCAGATCGGGACGCACAGTGACTCGTTTGCTTCGGCTCTGAAAGCGGCGTTGCGTGAAGATCCCGACATTATTCTGGTGGGTGAGATGCGGGATCTTGAAACGATCCAGCTTGCCATGTCGGCCGCGGAAACGGGCCATCTGGTCTTTGGAACGCTGCACACCAACTCAGCGCCAAAAACGGTGGACCGGATTATCGATGTTTTCCCCAAGGATGCGCAGGAGCAGGTGCGGGCGATGTTGAGCGAGAGCCTCAAAGGGGTTGTCTGTCAGCAGTTGTTACGGACCACCGATGGCAAGGGGCGGGTGGCTGCTCTCGAAATTATGTTGGGGAATGCTGCGATTGGTAATCTGATCCGGGAGGGAAAAACCTTTCAGATTCCATCTATTATTCAGACGGCAAAGGGTGAGGGGATGCAGTTGATGGATGCGCACCTGATGGAACTTCTGAACAGTCAGAAGATCACAGCAGAAGAGGCACTCCGTTGTGCTGTCGATAAGCGGATTTTTGAAGCAAAATT